>JAXJTR010000218.1:0-32296 GCA_036309465.1 Acutalibacteraceae bacterium | reverse complement strand
GTTACACCTTGGAAAGTTTTAAACATAAGGTTAAACTGACGAATATCTGTAAAGTTATGCTTGCCGCAGTTTGGACAAACAATGTTGTGTTCATTTATGTAATCTGTCATTTGCTGATTAGTCCAGCCTGCAACATTTGTACCGTCAAAATCTTCAATTAGATTGTCTGCTCTGTGACGAGTTTTACACTCACGACAATCCATAAGTGGGTCAGAGAAGCCACCTAAATGACCAGAAGCAACCCAAGTTTGTGGGTTCATAAGTATAGCAGAATCCAAGCCTACATTGTACTTGTTTTCCTGAACAAACTTTTTAAGCCAAGCCTTTTTAATGTTGTTTTTTAGCTCCATACCTAATGGGCCATAATCCCAAGTGTTAGCCAAGCCACCATAAATTTCTGAGCCTGCATATACAAAGCCTCTATTTTTACATAGAGCAACTATTTTTTCCATTGTTTTACTGGTATTTTCCATATTTATTAAGTCCTTTCTCTTATTATACTTAATCTTACCCTTTATTTTAATATTTATAATATCAAGTGTCAAGTTTTTAATTATAGTTTGGCATTAGTATAGTAGAGTTTTTTAGATAACTCCATTTATTACCTCCCTTTTCATATAAGAAAATCAGATAACAACCTAAGTGGCTGTTATCTGATTTTTACTTTTAATATTACATATTTTTAATTAGGTTAGCCATTTCTATTGCACCTAGGGCACAGTCGTAGCCTTTATTGCCTGCTTTTGTGCCGGCACGCTCAATAGCCTGTTGGATAGTGTCTGTGGTAACAACACCAAACATAACAGGAACACCTGTGTTCATAGAAACAGTTGCAATACCCTTTGAAACCTCGGCACAAACATAGTCGTAATGTGTGGTAGCACCCTTAATAACTGCACCAAGACAAATAACAGCGTCGTACTTCTTGCTTTCTGCCATTTTTTTAGCAATAACAGGAATTTCAAAAGCACCTGGTACCCACGCTACATCAATATCATTTTCCTCTACACCGTGACGAACCAAACCGTCTATACAGCCACTTAATAGCTTAGAGCCTATAAACTCGTTAAATCTGCCAACAACAATACCGATTTTTAAATCCTGTGCAACTAACTTACCTTCTAAAATATTCATAATATAAGCACCTCTTTGAAAAATTAAAATTTCTATTTGTACACCCTATAAAATAAGGGAGATGGGTTGTTTTGTTATATAAAACTCTGTTAAATGAGTTCTATAAGTCTTTATAAATTAACTTCTTTGTGTTTATTGATAATCAGCAAAAATATGGTAATAAAAAATATTAATCCATATTTAATATATGCCCCATTTTGTCCTGCTTAGTTTTTAGATAAAATTTATCATATTTGTTTGCTTCTATTTGAATAGGTACTCGCTCTACGATTTCTAAACCGTAATCTTCTAATCCGTCTATTTTAAGAGGATTGTTTGTCATTAATCGTAGCCCCTTTACACCTAAGTTTCGTAAAATTTGTGAGCCAACAGAATAATCACGCATATCAGCAGGGAAGCCAAGAGCTATATTTGCCTCAATAGTGTCAAGACCTTTGTCTTGTAGTTGATATGCCTTTATTTTATTAATTAAGCCAATGCCTCTACCTTCTTGACGAAGATATAGTAAAACGCCTCTGCCTTCTTTTGCAATTGCTTTCATAGCGGCATCGTATTGCTGACCGCAATCGCATCTTGCAGAACCAAGAGCATCACCTGTTAAACACTCTGAATGAACTCTGCACAAAACAGGATTACCGTCGGTTATATCGCCTTTAATAAGTGCTACATGGTGTTCACCGTTTATTTTATTTACATAACCTTTTATTGTAAACTCGCCATATCTTGTTGGCATTTTAGCAGTGGCTACGCACTCCACAAATTCTTCGTGCACCTTGCGGTATTTAATTAAATCTGCTATTGTGCCAATTTTAAGATTATGCTTTTGGGCAAATTCCATAAGATAATCTGTTCTTGCCATTGTTCCGTCGTCTTTCATTATTTCACAGCATAATCCCACTGGCTTGCAACCTGCAAGTCGAACAAGGTCAACTGTAGCCTCGGTGTGACCATTACGCTCTAATATTCCACCGTCTTTAGCAAGAAGTGGAAACATATGTCCAGGGCGACGAAAATCCTCAGGCTTAGTACCCTCTTCTACTAACTTCATAGCAGTTACAGAGCGTTCTAAAGCAGATATTCCTGTTGTGGTGTCTACGTGGTCTATTGATACAGTAAAGGCTGTACAGTGATTGTCTGTGTTGTAAGAAACCATTTGTGGCAGTTGTAATTTTTCTGTATATTCTCTAGTCATAGGCATACAGATTAAGCCTTTAGCATAACTAGCCATAAAGTTTACATTTTCAAGGGTTGCGTGCTCCGCTGCACAGATTATATCACCCTCGTTTTCTCTGTCTTCGTCATCTATAAGGATAATATTTTTACCATTTCTTATATCTTCAATAATTTCTGCAATGGTGTTAAATTTATATTCGCTCATTGTTATAGCCCTTTCATTTTATTATACATATTGATTATATAAATCCGTTTTCAGCTAACATTTCTAAGCTGATGTCTTCTGTAGTGTTGTTAGAAGCTTTAAATCCTAACAATTTTTCAACATATTTTGCAATAACATCACATTCAAGATTTACAGTATTGCCAATACCTTTACTTAGCAAGGTGGTTTGCTGTGATGTGTGAGGGATAATTGAAACCTTAAAACAGGTATCATCTATATATGCAACAGTTAGGCTTATTCCGTCAATGGCAATAGAGCCTTTTTGAACAATATATTTTAAAATATCGCTGTCAGCTTTAACAGTAACCCATGTTGCGTTATCTTCTTTTACATAAGAAGTAATTGTGCCTGTTCCGTCTATGTGGCCACTTACAATATGACCACCCATTCTTGTTAGTGGGGTTAATGCTCTTTCAAGATTAACACTGCTACCTACAGCTAAGCTACCTAAATTGCTCTTACGCATAGTTTCTGCCATAACATCAGCAGAAAAGCTGTTTTCGGTTATGGAGGTTACTGTAAGACATACTCCGTTTACAGCAATACTGTCACCAAGCTGAGTGTTTTTAAGCACCTTACTTGCATTTATTGTAAGAACAGAGGATTTTTCGCCTTTTTGAACTCCGTTAATTTTACCTAATTCCTCTACAATTCCTGTAAACATTATAATCACTCCCTGTGCACATAAGCTGTTATACATATATCATTGCCCACTAATTCTACAGTGGTGTTGTCTAAATTTACACAATCAGCTATTTTTCCAAATCCGTCACCTTGAACAGAGGTTTTAGCATTGTTACCACCAAAGATTTTAGGTGCAATATAATAAATAACTTTGTCTACTATATTCTGTTTAAAAGCACTATATGCAAGAGTTCCGCCACCTTCAAGTAATATGCTGTCAATTCCTAAACCTCCAAGTATATCCATAAGGTGGTTTAGGTCAACTCTGCCATTTTGCTCTTTTGTGGTTATAACATTTACGCCAAACTGCTTTAGCATATTTGCTTTTATACTATTCTCGCTTTGTAATGTTGCAACAATAGTTCTATATTTATCTGCTGTTTGTACAAGGTTACATTCAACAGGAATACGCAAGCCAGAGTCTACAACTATTCGCACAGGAGAGGTTAACCCCTCTGTTCTGCAATTAAGCATAGGATTATCGGCAAGCACGGTGTTTATACCCACCATTATGCCTGTTAAATAGTGCCTTAATATATGAACCTTTTTTCGTGATTCTTCATTTGTAATCCACTGTGATTCACCCTCGGTTGTTGCAATTTTACCGTCTAGGGTAGTAGCAGATTTGTATACTACAAAAGGTCTTTTGCTTACAATGTATTTCATAAAAACTTCGTTAAGCTGTTTACTTTCTTCTGCAAGTAAACCATATTCAACCTGTATACCAGCTTGTCGAATTTTTTCTATACCTCTGCCACTAACCAGTGGGTTAGGGTCAGTAGCACCTACCACAACACGCCCAAGCTTTTTCTCGATTATTTTATCTGCACAAGGTGGTGTTTTACCTGTATGACTGCAAGGCTCCAAAGTTACATACATAGTTGCACCTGTAACATCTTCTGTTGCATTGTTAAAGGCATTAACCTCAGCGTGAGCCTCGCCACATCGTTGATGATAGCCCTCGCCTATAATTCTACCGTCTTTAACTATAACAGCACCTACCATAGGGTTAGGAGATGTGTAGCCTTTGGCTTTTTCGGCTAACTGTAGAGCACGGGTCATAAATTTATAATCTTCGTTTGTGAATTGGTTAGACATATAATCACCTTTAAAAAAGTTAACATATATAAATAAAACCACAACACCATTGGGGCATTGTGGTTGAAAAAAGTCTTTAACATTTAGGTTTAACAACACACTGACTAATAATAATTAAATCTAACTAAAATTAACCACTGTATAAACCTAATGCGATAATATATTTGCGTAATACAACATATTATTAAAGTTATGTTTCTGTCATCCGGACTATACCGTCGGCTTTGGAATTACACCAAATCAGCTTTCGCTCGTGGGCTTTACCACCGGTGGGGAATTACACCCCGCCCCGAAACACTTAAATATTTTATTTTACAAATTAATTATAACATCATATAATTAAAAGTCAATATATTAGCAATTCTTTACATAGCTTGAATTTATTGAGCAGACAGAGAAAAATACTTTTACAGTGGCAATTATCCAACATTTTTCTGCCTTGTTCAGCATTTATTTTATATTAATTCTTAGTTTGTTCATTATTTTGTTTTTGGGGTACTGTATAATATGTACAAACAAATTTTATTGTGGTATAATTATATATAACATTTTTATGTTCAATTGTGGTGTATATACAGGAGGAAATTATGACTAAACCAAGAAAAATTCTTATTGTTGATGACGATACAAATATTTGCGAGTTATTGCGTTTGTATATTGAAAAAGAGGGCTTTGAAACTGCCATAGCATATAACGGTGTACAGGCTTTAAAGCTGTTTGAACAGGAAAAGCCTGAGCTTGTTATGCTTGATATTATGTTGCCTGAGCTTGACGGTTGGCAGGTGTGCCGAGAAATTAGAAAAACTTCTCAAACTCCAATAATTATGTTAACAGCTAAGGGCGAGGTATTCGATAAGGTGCTTGGTTTAGAGCTTGGTGCAGATGATTATGTTGTAAAACCTTTTGAAGCAAAAGAAGTTATTGCAAGAATACACGCTGTATTAAGAAGAACAAGCTCTGGTGAAACAAATAATATTAAAGAGGTTAAATGGGACAAGCTTTCTATAAACCTTACAAATTACGAGCTTAGAGTAAATGATGTGCAAATTGATACTCCTCCTAAGGAAATGGAATTGTTGTATCATCTTGCAAGCAACCCTAACAGAGTGTTTACCAGAGATCAGCTTTTAGACGAGGTTTGGGGCTTTGATTATTATGGTGACTCAAGAACAGTAGACGTTCATGTGAAAAGACTTCGTGAAAAAATCGACGGAGTTTCTCCACTATGGGAGCTAAAAACCGTATGGGGTGTAGGATATAAATTTGAAGCTAAGGATTAATAAACTTTAAATATAGCACAGGTTTGCCTGTGCTATAGGTGTATTAGTGTAAGCTGTGTTGTAAAGATTGCTTTATAATACAATTAAGCTAAAAAAGGAGAATACAATGTGACAGGTAAAAAAAGTTTATTTGCACAGTACCTTACAATAAGTCTTACCATTGTACTTATGAGCTTTGTAATTCTTGGCACTATGCTTTTGTTTTTTGTTGCACGATATTCAGACGGTGAAAAGCAAGACCTTTTAATAACAAATGCCAAACATATTGCACAGCTTATGGCAGAGGAAACTCTTGTTGTTAATGATAATGTTTACATAGGCAGATCAGAAGTAGGGCTTATTGCAAATGCAATAGAAACTATATCTGCCAGTATTAATGCAGATGTTTTTGTAACCCATGCCAATGGTAAAGCTATTGTATATAATAGCTGTGAAAATGATTTAACTAATTCTTTGGATAATCCTACCGAAAGTCCAACAGAGGAACAGACAAATATTCCTATAGAGGCAACAGGGCAGGTGTACAGCAACAGTAATGTTTCCACGTTGTATATACCTAAGGATATATGTGATAACGTATCAAAAAATGGTATATTTATTACCAGCACGCTAGGCGGTTTTTACAATTCAACCCATTATGTTGCAGGTGTTCCTATAGTGGTAAACACTGCAAGTGGTGATAAAATTGTTGGTTTAGTATTTACCGCTAGTGATGTAAGTAATTTTTCTAATTTTAAAGGTGAAATTACAAAGATTTTTTTCTATGCTGCTATTTCAACCTTTGCAATAGTAGGCTGTATGATATGGTTTTTCTCTTATAAAATGATTAATCCGCTAAAGCAAATGTCTGCGGCGGCAAAAAGGCTGGCAAATGATGACTTTTCTGTGCGTGTACCTGTTACCTCAAGTAACGAAATAGGAACTCTTGCCCAAACCTTTAACGAAATGGCGGATTCGTTGGCAGCATCGGAAAACACAAGGCGAAACTTTATAGCTAATGTTTCTCACGAGCTAAAAACACCAATGACAACCATTGCAGGCTTTATTGACGGTATATTAGACGGTACTATACCTCAAAACAAACAGAAGCAGTATTTACGAATTGTTTCAACAGAGGTTAAACGCTTGTCAAGACTTGTGGCTTCTATGCTTTCATTGTCAAGAATAGACAACGGTGAGCTAAGAATGAAAACACAGCGATTTAATCTTTCAGAAATAGTTATATCTACATTGCTAACCTTTGAACAAAAAATAGAGGAAAGACATATAGATATACAAGGCTTAGAAACCTGTACAGCACCGGTAGAAATAAATGGTGACCCTGACCTTATTCACCAAGTAATATATAACCTATTTGAAAATGCTGTAAAGTTTGTTGATATGGGTGGATATATAAAGGTAACTCTTGCTGAATATCAAGGTAAAACTGTTCTTGAAATAAGAAACAGTGGTCATGGTATTGAGCCGGAAGAGCTTGTGCATATATTTGAACGATTTTATAAAACAGATAAGTCCAGAAGTCAGGATAAAAATGGTATGGGCTTAGGCTTGTATATTGTAAAAACAATTATGCGTTTGCACGGTGGCGACATAACAGCACAAAGTGTTGTTGATGAATATTGTAGTTTTACACTATGGTGGCCAAATGACATTAATCAGGGTAGTAGCAAATATAATATATTTAACTCAAAGCGAAAGGATTCCAAAGCAACTGTTGTAAGCTCAGAGGGTACAATAATTTCTACAGCAGAAACTATTGAGGAGCATATAGCAGAAGAATAGAGGGGGATTTAAGTTAGAATGAATAACGATAATCTATTTGGTGGTATGCCAAAGGATAATGTTGATAATAATAGTGGTACGCAAATGCCTAATAACAATTTTACAGAGCCTAACAGTGGCTTTGTAAATCGTACGGTGTTGTCTAATCAGGGAATAAATAATACAATTAATAACAACACTTTTAGCGTAAATCAACAGGCAAACAATGCTAATATGCCTTATGGTAATCAACAAAATTTTAATGGAAATATGCCTTATGGTAATCAACAGAATTATAATGTAAATCAAAATATAAATATGCCTAATGGCAATAATTATGTTGCTGGTAATACCTATAATAACAGCCCATATAATAACCAGCCAATGGGTAATCCTTATGGCAATGCTCAGCAGAATAGTCAGCCTGTAGAAAACCCTTATGGTAATCAACAGCAGTATAACCAGCCTGCAAATGGCTCTTACAGTGCTAATCAGTATAATAATCAAATGAATTATAATCAATACACACCAAATGTTCAGTATATGCCACTTACACCAGACACTGTGTTGCCTCCTGATGTACAGCCTGTATATATGAATGGTGCTTGGTATTATCCTGTTTTTAATGCACAATGGCAAAAGCCAGAAAAAAGGAAAATGCCACTTTCTATAAAGGTGCTGTTAGCTGTAATTATAAGCTTAACAATAGGCTTTGTTGTTGCTTTATGTGGGTGGGTAGGTCATTTACAAGACAACGGAGAAAAAGGTGCTTTTAGTGAGTTTTTCTACCAAGTGCCTACCGAAAGTGCAACTACTAAAAAATATGATGAAGATACTGCCTATATTTATGCTAATCCTAATGGCCCTAAAATCGAGTTGAAGGATAATAAAACAAAAGACGGTTCAACTGAAAAGGCGTATGATAAGCTTTCAGATAGTGTTGTTTCAATTTCTGTTTTTTCAGATGACGATGATACTCCTGACAATAGTTCTCCTATTGGCGAGGGTACAGGTATTATTATTAGCGAAGACGGATACATAGTAACTAACAGCCACGTTGTTTCAGACGATTTAGAAAGCAATGTTTGGATAACTAAAAAATCAGGTAAAGTATATTCTGCTGTAGTAGTTGGTGTAGATGCCAGAACAGATTTAGCTGTTTTATGGTGCAAAGATGCAGAGGATTGGAAATGTGCCGAGTTTGCCGATTCTGAACAGCTAAAGGTTGGTCAGGAGGTTGTAGCTATAGGTAGCCCTGGTGGTTCGGAGTATTCCAGCTCTATAACAAGAGGTGTAATTTCAGCTCTTAATCGTTTACTTTCAGGCACTGCTGGTGAGTATATTCAAACCGATACAGCAATAAATCCTGGTAACTCTGGTGGACCATTAGCTAACCTTAATGGTCAGGTAATAGGTATAAATACAATTAAATTTGTAGATACCGAGTATGAGGGTATGGGCTTTGCAATTCCAAGTAAAAAAATAAAAGAAATTGCAGACCAGCTTATTGCAAATGGCTATGTAAAAGGCAGAGTAAGGCTTGGTATTATGGCAGAGGAGCTATCATCTGCTTATGCTAATATGTATAAAATAGACAGAGGTATTTTGATAAGGTCAATAGATGAAAACGGTCCGCTAAAGGATACAAAGATAAAAGAAAGAGATGTTATTACTGAAATAGACGGTAAATCTGTAGAAACCTTTAACAAGCTATATGATGTTTTAGACGAGCACGAAAGCGGAGATACTGTTACTCTTACAATTTGTCGTTTTGACAAGAAAAAACCAGGTGAAAGCGAAACATTTACAGTAGAGATAACATTAATGGGCGACCAAGAATAATTATTAAAAGTAATCTTACAGAGCAGAGAATAAAAATCTGCTCTGTATTTTTTATATATTTGCTCATTAATAATATAGATAAATATTTCTAATGTTAACAATCTGTTTACATATACCGCCTTGTTTGCTCTTTCTTTTACAAATTCTATGGTTAAAATTAACAAAAACTGTTTACATAATTGTTAATTATAGGTGAAATTTCAGGCTAGCTTCAAAAAAACATTGCACTATATGTGTATATAAGCTATAATACTCTTAACATAATTTATTTCATTTGTACATAATGCTAGACTGTGGAGTAAAATTTGAAATGAAGGAGAGTATATTGGAAATGAAACAGTACGAAGCTAAAAAAATAAAGAATATAGTATTAGCAGGCCATGGCGGTTGCGGTAAAACCTCTGTTGCAGAGGCGTTGGTTTATCTTGCAGGTGCAAGCGAAAGACTTGGCAAGGTTGGCGACGGAAACACAATGTTTGATTTTGACCCCGAGGAAATTAAGCGTAAGGTTTCTGTAGTGTCAGCAGTTGCACCTATAGAGTGGAAAGGCTACAAGATAAATCTAATCGACACCCCTGGCCTTTTTGATTTTGAAGGTGGCGTGTGCGAGGGTATGCGTGCCGCTGATACTGCTCTAATTGTTGTTTCAGGTAAAGACGGTGTTAATGTTGGTACAGATAAGGCTGTAAAAATGGCTGAAAAGTCAGGTATGTCAAAGGTGTTCTTTGTTAATGGCTTGTGCGACGAAAGTGCAAGATTCTACCGTGTATTTGAAACTCTAAAGGCAAGCTATGGCCCATCAGTATGTCCTGTTGTTGTACCTTTTATTGAAAATGGTCAGGCTAATTGCTATGTAAACATATTAGAGTATAAAGCTTATAGATATGAAAACGGTAAGATATCTCCAACTGCTATGCCTGATATGGGCGACAGACTAGAGGGTTTGCGTACAGCTATATATGAGGCTGTAGCCGAAACTGATGAAGAAATGTTTGAAAAATACTTTAGCGGTGAAGAGTTCACCCCTGAAGAGGTTATAGTAGGTGTTAGCCGAGGCGTAAAAGAAGGTACAATTACACCTGTATTCTGCGGTGATGCTCAAAACACATTTGGTATAGAGCATTTACTTAACGGTATTACATGGTTGGTACCATCTGCCGGTGAAAAATCAGAGTTGGCTGTAGATATAGACGGTGAACCTGTAGAGCTTACAGCTAACGACAACGCCGCTACAGCAGCACTTGTATTTAAAACCGTAGCAGACCCATTTGTAGGTAAATTGTCATATTTTAAGGTTATGTCAGGTAAGGTATCTGCCGATACTCCTTTAATAAATATGCGTACAGGCGAAAACGAAAGAATTACCAAGGTGCTTATTCCAAAGGGTAAAAAACAAGAGGAAGCACCATACATAGGTGCAGGCGACATTGGTGCAGTTGCAAAGCTGGCTAATACCGCTACAGGCGATACTCTATGTGCACCAACAAGAAAGGTTGTAATAGAGGGTATAGATTATCCTGTTGCTAACTATACAATGGCTGTTTCTCCAAAAAATAAGGGAGAAGAGGATAAGGTTGCACAGGCTATAGGCAAAATTGCCGAAGAAGACCCAACAGTAGTATTTAAAACCAATAAAGAAACAAAAGAAATGGTACTATCCGGTATGGGTGAACAGCATTTAGATGTAGTTGTATCTAAGCTTAAAAATAAATTTAATGTAGAGGTTAAGCTAGAGGCTCCAAAAGTTGCTTACAGAGAAACTATTCGCAAGTCTGTTAAGGTACAGGGCAGACATAAGAAGCAATCAGGTGGTCATGGTCAGTTTGGTGATGTATGGATAGAGTTTGAGCCTGCTGATAACAACGGATTAGAGTTTGCTGAGAGAGTAGTTGGTGGTGCTGTGCCTAAGGGCTTCTTCCCAGCAGTAGAAAAGGGCTTGCGTGATAGTATTAAAAAGGGTACTTTAGCAGGTTACCCAATGGTTGGCTTAAAGGCTACATTATATGATGGTTCATATCACCCAGTAGACTCATCAGAAATGTCATTTAAAATGGCTGCATCAGCTGCATACAAAGCAGGTATACCACAGGCTAGTCCAGTATTGTTAGAGCCTGTTAATACAATTTCAGTAACAGTACCAGATGCAAATATGGGCGATATTATGGGAGAAATTAATAAACGCAGAGGTCGTGTAATGGGTATGAACCCTGCTAACGAAAGCGGTATGCAGATAGTTGAAGCAGAAGCACCTGTTGCAGAAATAAGCGATTTCTCTATATATCTACGTCAGGTGACTCAGGGTAGAGGAAGCTACATAACAGATTTTGCAAGATACGAACCAGTACCTGAAAATATTGCATCAAAAATTATTGAAGAAAGCAAGACAGAGGACAAATAACGACAGTTAAAGTGCTGTTAAATTGTTATAATTGCTTGGGTATACTTAATGTATGCCCAAGCATAATTATTTTTGTGGGTAAAAGGAAGTGAAAATTTGAAAATAGGATTATTCCAAATGAATATTATTTGGGAGGATAAAGAGAAAAATATAGACAAAGCAGAAAAAGCAATAGCAACAGCCTCGGAAAACAATGTTGATATTTTATTTATGCCAGAAATGAGCTTTACAGGTTTTTCTATGAACATAGCAAAAACTGCTGAAAGCAATAATTATACAATAGAAAAATTAAAGGCATTATGCCAAAAATATGGTATAGCAGTGGGCTTTGGTTGGGTGAAAAGCTGTGGCGAAAAGGCTAAAAATTGTTATTCTGTAATAGATAAAAACGGTAAGATTATTAGCACCTATGAAAAAATACACCCATTTTCTTATAGCGGAGAAGATAAATATTTTGAAAAGGGCAATGCTTTAACAAAATATAATATAAACGGAGTAGGATTTTCTACCGCTATTTGCTATGATTTGAGATTTCCCGAAATTTTTCAGGCTATAAGTAAAGATAATGATATTACAGCAATAGTTGTACCGGCAAATTGGCCTGCAAAACGTTCTAACCATTGGAAAACCCTTGCAATGGCACGAGCAATAGAAAATCAAGTATATATTATTGGGGTAAACTGTGTTGGCTTTATTGGTGGTACAGAATATAGGGGAGAATCTTGTGTAATTACTCCAAATGGTGATGTTAAAGAGTTTTTACTTAATGAGCAAATATACTTTACAGAACTTGATTATGATGTTAAAAAATTACAAGAAAATTTTCCAATAAAGCAAGACCGCAGGGTACAGCTATATAAAAATCTTTTATAATAAGGTTTAGCTCCAAAATTAGGTAGTTTTGTTTGTGGTGATTGTATAAATATAGCTGTCGAATGTTTTATGTATATCATAAAATTTAACAATTCTATTGAAATTTTTCCTTAGCATTGGTATTATATTACTATGGTAAAATGCGATTGCAAATAAATGTTGAAAGGATTTTTGCGATGAGTCGAATAATTGACGAAAGGCAGCATCTACAAAATTTCAGCTTTGGAAATAGTGACAATGCTTATGAGTATATGGGTGCACACAAAGTAGATGACGGCGACTGTTATGTGTTCAGAGTATGGGCTCCTAATGCACTTACTGTGTCTGTAGTAGGTAGCTTTAATAATTGGAGCGAAACCGCAAATCCAATGTCTCGTATTGGCAACGGAGATGTATGGGAATGTTACATAAACGGCATAACAGAATTCGATGTATATAAATATTGCATAGAGGCATATAATTTTGAAAGACTTTATAAATCAGACCCCTATGGATATCATTTTGAAACAAGACCTAAAAATGCTACAATTGTTTATGATATAGATAAATATAAGTGGCAGGATAACAGTTGGCTGGAACATAGAAAAACAACTAATCCTGAAACTATGGCTATGAACATCTACGAAATTCACGCAGGTTCGTGGAGAAAATATCAAGATGACAACTTTTATAATTATAAAGAGCTTGCTGGCCAGTTAATTCCTTATGTTAAAGAAATGGGCTATACTCATATTGAGTTTATGCCTATTATGGAATATCCTTATGACGGTTCTTGGGGATATCAGGTTACAGGCTATTTTGCCCCTACATCTCGTTATGGTGAACCAACGGATTTGATGTATCTTATTGATAAGTGTCATCAAAATGGTATTGGTGTAATATTAGACTGGAGTGTTACTCAGTTCCCAAAAGATGACTTTTCACTAAGTAAGTTTGACGGTACTTGCTGTTATGAATATCACGACCCACTAAAGGCTAACCGAGAAGAAAAAGATACTTTGGTATTTAATTATGCAAGATATGAAGTTATAAGCTTCTTGCTATCAAGTGCTATGTTTTGGGCAGAGAAATACCATATAGATGGTTTAAGAATAGACAATTTAGCTGCAATGCTTTATTTGGATTATAACAGAGCAGGTAAGCTATCGGCTAAAAATCAGTTTGGCGGAAAAGAAAATCTGGAGGCTGTTGCTTTTGTGCAAAAGTTAAATACTCGTATACACGAGAATTTTCCAAGCATTATTACTTTTGCCGAGGAATGTACAGCATGGCCTATGGTTTCTAAACCTGTGGAACAGGGTGGTCTTGGCTTTGATTTTAAATGGAATATGGGCTGGATGAACGATATGCTTCATTATATGTCGCTAGACCCATTCTATCGTCCTTTTAATCACGCAAATATGACATTCTCTTTCTTCTACGCTTTTTCAGAGAATTTTGTATTGCCAATAGCTCACGATGTAGTTGTATATGGTAAAAAGTCTTTGTTTAGCAAAATGCCTGGTAGCTTTAACAGCAAATTTGACCATGTAAGAGCATTTATGGCTTATATGATGATGCACCCAGGTAAAAAGCTTACCTTTATGGGTACAGAAATAGGACAAATGGAAGAATGGAATACCGACAGCGAGCTGTCTTGGGGTTCTCTTGCTTATCCTAAAAATAACCAGCTTCAATATTTTGTTAAATGTCTTAATAAATTTTATTTGGAAAATCCTCCTATGTACGAGATTGAAAATTCTTGGGAGGGCTTCCACTGGATACATCACGACGATTTTACACAGTGCGTTCTTGCTTTTAGGCGTTTGGATAAATCAGGTAATGGTATAATTACTGTATGTAACTTTTTACCTATTAAACGAGAGCATTACAACATTGGTGTACCTTATAAGGGTGTTTATGAAGAAGTATTTAATACCGATAAGCCTGAATTTGGTGGCACAGGTATAAGCAATGGGGATAATATTGAAACACAGGACACTCCAATGCACGGATACGACCAGTGCGTTAGCATAACAATTCCGCCAATGTCTGTTATGTACTTAAAATGCAAAGAAAGAATAAGCGAAAGCCCTGTAAAAATTAATCCACAGGACGAAGAAACTGTTGAGGAATTAATGGAGCTTACTGAAAAAATTGTAAAGCTGGAAGAAATAGAAAAATCTAATGCAGAAAAAAATGTAAAAGAAAATTTAAACCAGAAAAAACAAACAAAAAATAATGAGGATATTCCTAATACAACAACTAAGTCTAATTTATCTGAAAAGACTATAGCAGTTAATAAAGCTTCTGCAAATGCTATAGAAGTTGCTTTGCAGTTATTAGATGATGAATTGGCAAACGATGAAATTTCTGAAAAGGAAAATATTGTTGATATCAGCCAACAGTTATCAGATGACGAAACAGAAGAAGACTTAGACTTGGATTTGGAATAATTTAATATTATACATTTTTGTTTGATAAATCCGCCAACAGCTGTAGTTATAATATAGAGCTGTTGGCAAAGTGTATATAATGTTTATGAAGGGGAGTAGTGTAATGTATCCACAACAAAGGACAGTAGCAATGATACTTGCCGGAGGACAGGGTAGCCGACTTGGTGTATTAACAAGAAAATTGGCTAAGCCTGCTGTGCCTTATGGCGGTAAGTATAGAATTATTGATTTCCCTTTGTCAAATTGTGCAAATTCAGGTATTAAAGCAGTTGGTGTTCTTACACAGTACCAGCCTTTAGTGCTTAATGAATATGTAGGCAATGGTCAGCCATGGGATTTAGACGGTACCTACGACGGTGTGACCTGCCTTAGCCCTTATCAGCAAATGGACGGTGCCCACTGGTATTCAGGCACAGCCAATGCTATTTATCGCAATATTAACTTTATTGAACGATACAATCCTGAATATGTAGTGGTGCTTTCTGGCGACCATATATATAAAATGGATTATTCAGATATGATAAAGTTTCATAAAAAGAATAAGGCTGATTGTACAATTGCTGTTATTGATGTACCTTTAGAGGAGGCTTCAAGATTTGGTATACTTAATACCAACCCTGATAATTCCATATATGAATTTGAAGAAAAGCCTAAAAATCCTAAAAGCACAAATGCTTCAATGGGTATTTATGTTTTTAGTTGGGAAAAACTTAGAAAATATCTTGAACTAGACGAGGCAAATCCTGACTCAAGTAACGATTTTGGTAAAGATGTTTTGCCTGCTATGCTTAATGGCGGAGAAAGAATGTTTGCCTATCCATTTGCAGGCTATTGGAAAGATGTTGGTACTATAGATAGCTTATGGGAAGCTAATATGGATTTATTAGACCCTAACACAACTCTTGACCTTAGCGACGAAAAAGAAAAGATTTTCTCACGAAATCCATCTATGTCACCGCAGTACATAGGTGAAAATGCCAATATACAAAATTCTTTAGTATCAGATGGTTGCGATATAGACGGTAATGTAGAATTTTCTGTTTTATTCCCAGGTGTAACAGTTGGCACAGGTGCTACAGTTACAGACTCCATTTTAATGCCAGGGGTAATTGTAGAAGACGGTGCTATTGTTGAGTATGCCATTGTTTCAGAAAATGCAATAATAAAGAAAAATGCACATATTGGTGCCAGACCTGAAACCTATAAAGATAAAGATAAATGGGGCATTGCTGTAGTAGGCGACGGTATAACCGTTGGAGAAGGCTGTACTGTAGAACCACAGGCAATGGTAGATGCCGATGTTTTGGGGGTGAATGAATAATGGCGAAAAATGATGTTTTAGGAATTGTTTTTGGAAATATGTACGAGGACAGAATTGGCTCGTTAACTTCACACCGTGCAATAGCATCAGTGCCATTTGGCGGTAAGTATAGACTTATTGATTTTACTTTGTCTAATATGGCAAACAGCGGTATTACAAATATTGGAATTATAGTTAATAAAAATTTCTTTTCTCTAATGGACCATGTTGGCTCTGGTAAAAGCTGGGGATTATCAAGAAAAAATGGTGGTGTGCATTTACTTCCGCCTTTTATTCAAACAGGTGAACCAACAGGAAATACTCCTGTTGAAAATCTTCATTCTATAAGAAGATTTTTAACAGATTCAAACGAAGAATATGTTTTGCTAACTGAATGTGGGTTAATTGCCAATATTAATTATGGCGATATGATTCAACAGCATATAGATAATAAAGCGGATTTTACTATATTGTATACTAACAGTCTTAACAGTAAGGGCAGAGAAAATGCACTATCCTTTACAACTAATACAGACGACCGCATAGAATCCTTTATGGTACAGCCAAATGCAACAGCAGATTCTAATGTGGCATTGGGTGCTATTTTAACTAACCGCAAGCTTTTGATAGAGCTTGTGCAGGATTGCATTAGTAAAAATCAGCTTAACTATATTCGTTATATATTCCAAAATGATGTTAGAAAATACAGATTTTACGGTTATAAGCTTGAGGGCTATTATTCTTTAATTTCTTCAATAGATGAATATTTTAGTGCAAATATGGATTTGCTTAAAGCCTCAAACAGACGACAGTTGTTTAATAATACTCATCCTATTTATACAAAAGTGCGTGACGAAATGCCTTGCAGATATGGTTTAGGCTCATCTGTTAAAAATTCACTAATAGCACAGGGCTGTATTATTGAGGGCGAGGTTGAAAATAGTATTATCGCAAAGGGTGTTCGCATAGGCAAGGGCACAAAGGTTGCTAACTGTATTATTATGCAGGATACTAAAATAGGCGAAAATGCTAATTTAAACTATGTTATATGCGATAAAGATGTTGTAATTAAAGACGGTAGAGCACTATGTGGTTATGATGCTTTTCCTATTTATATTCCACATAGAAAAATATTATAATTAAGTTAATTGTAAACGACTAATACAAATAATAGGGAGGTAATAAAAATGAAGATTTTATATTGTACCAGCGAGGCTAATCCTTTTGCAGGCTCAGGCGGATTGGCTGATGTTGCAGGCTCATTACCTAAAATATTGCGTCAACGTGGTGTAGATTGCAGAGTTGTTATGCCATTATACGGTGATATTCCACAATATCTAAAAGACGGTATGAATTTTATAACAAGCTTTGCTGTTCCTGTTGCGTGGAGAATGCAATATTGCGGTGTGTTTTGGGCTCAGTATGACGGTGTAATATTCTATTTTATTGATAGCGATTATTATTTTAAAAGAGATGGATTATATGGTTTTTATGATGATGCAGAGCGTTTTGCGTTTTTCTCTCGTGCAATATTAGAGATGCTTCCTCATATTGATTTCCACCCAGATTTAATCCATACTAACGACTGGCAAACAGCACTTGTGCCTACATACTATTACTGCTTCTATTCAGAAAATCGTTGGTATCAGAATATTAAAAGTCTATTTACTATCCATAATATTCAGTATCAGGGTATGTATGGCTGGGATGTAAATACAGAATGTGTTGGATTACCTGAAAAGTGCAAGCCTATTTTAGAGCACGACGGTAAATTAAATATGATGAAGGCTGGCATAGAAACATCTACAAGAGTTTCTACAGTTAGTCCGTCTTATGCAAATGAGATTTTAGACCCTTGGTTCTCTCATAACCTAGACCCTATTTTAAAGGGTGTTTCATATAAATTATGCGGTATTTTAAATGGTATCGACAACGATTGCTATAACCCTGCTACCGATTTTCAGCTATATGCAAATTATACCCCTGAATATCCTGAGGGAAAAGGTCATTGCAAATATATGCTACAGAAAAGACTTGGCTTAGAAACCCGCTGGGATATTCCAATGATTGCAATGGTTACTCGTTTGGTTAGTCATAAGGGTGTAGATTTAGTTCGTGACGGTATAGAGGACATTCTTAACAGAAATGATGTTCAATTTGTTGTTCTTGGTTCAGGTGATGAGGAATACGAGGAGTATTTTAGAAGCTTGCATAACAGATACCCTGGCAGAGTTTGTTTCTGCCCAGGCTATGTACCTGAATTGGCTCGTAAGATTTATTCAGCGTCTGATATATTCCTAATGCCATCTAAGAGTGAGCCTTGCGGACTATCTCAAATGATAGCTTTACGTTATGGCAGTATTCCTGTTGTTCGTGAGGTTGGCGGTTTGCGTGACTCTATCAAGGATAGTATGGACGGCTATGGTAATGGCTTCACATTTAAACTATACGATACACAGGATATGACCTATGCTCTACAAAGAGCAATTGACGGATATTGGAATCGTGACGGTTGGAAAACTCTAAGATATCGTGCTATGACAAGCGATAACTCTTGGAATCGTTCAGCTGATTCTTATATTGGCTTGTATCGTGATACAATAGATAATTGGAAATAATATAAGCAACAAACCCACCGTCAAAACGGTGGGTAAACTTGCATAGAGGTGTTTTTTATGATTAAGGATAATAAAATTTTGCTTGCAAAATCAGGCAATCAGGATATCTTTCTGCACCCTAAAATGGCTAACAGACATGGCTTAATAGCCGGTGTAACAGGCTCAGGTAAAACAGTAACACTAAAGGTTCTGGCAGAGTCATTTAGTAGTATGGGTGTACCTGTTTTTATGGCTGATGTTAAGGGCGATTTAGGCAGTGTAAGCAAAAGCGGTGTGCAAACCGATAGTATTGAAAATCGTATACAAAGTATGGGGCTTGAAAACTTTGAATATAACAGCTTTCCAACCAGATTTTGGGATTTAACAGGAAAAAACGGACACCCTGTAAGAACTACAGTGTCAGATATGGGTCCTGTATTACTTTCAAGGTTGTTAGGCTTGTCAGAGGCACAAGAGGGTGTGCTAAATATAGTTTTTAAAATAGCAGATGATAAAGACTGGCTTTTAATAGACCTTAAAGACTTACGCACAATGCTTAACTATGTAGCAGAGCATAAAAATGAATATATGACAGTATATGGTGCTGTTTCTACTCAAAGTGTAGGAGGAATTTTACGTGCATTGCTACAAATAGAAGACCAAGGGGGAGAGCTTTTCTTTGGTGAGCCTGCATTTGAGTTTGAAGATTTTATTAAATGCGACCAACAGGGAAAAGGCTATATAAATATTTTACATAGTGTTTCTATAATACAAACACCTACGATATACTCTTTCTTTTTGCTATGGCTTTTGTCAGACTTATTCGAGAAGCTTCCTGAAGTTGGCGATTGCGAAAAGCCAAAGTTTGTGTTCTTTTTTGATGAGGCACACTTGCTATTTAATGATATGCCAAGTGCACTTTTAGAAAGAATAGTACAGGTTGTAAAGCTAATTCGTTCTAAGGGTGTAGGTGTTTACTTTATTTCTCAAAGTCCTGGAGATATCCCAAATGCAGTGCTGGCACAGCTTAATAACAGAATACAGCACGCATTACACGCATATACCCCAACAGAGCAAAAGGCTGTTCACGTAGCTGCGTCATCATTTAGAACAAACCCTTTATTTAACACAGAAGAAATTATTTCTCAGCTTGGCATAGGTGAAGCGTTAATTTCTGTATTGCAAGAGGACGGTACACCATCTGTAGTTGAAAGATGCAAGGTGTTGCCACCACAAAGCTTTATGGGTGCTATAACAGATGAAGAAAGACATCAGATTATAGCTTCCAGCGACTTAAAAGGTAAATATGATAATATGGTAGACCGTTGGTCAGCCTACGAAATTATCCTAAGTGGAGATACAGAGAGCACAACAGAAGAACCAACAACAAATTTTGGCGTACAGCAAATGTCTGAGCCTACACCTGTTGACTATCAGCAAATAAATCAGCTAAACCAAACAGTAGCAGAAAGCTATTGCGATAATCAAGGCGAATTATGGGTTTGCTCTTGCGGTGTAAAAAATACCAGTGCTTTTTGTATGGAATGTGGCGGTGAAAAGCCACAGGTAGACATACATCAGCCTCAAGAAGCGGAAAAAGACGACAATATATGGGTGTGTGGCTGTGGTCAAGAGAATACAAGTAAATTCTGTTGTAACTGCGGAAGTAAAAATCCAAATGAACCAAAGAAGCAAACTAACTGGAAGTGTAGTAGCTGTGGCACAGATAATACAGGTAATTTCTGCGTAAACTGCGGTAGCTTTAGACAACAAGATGACACAACCTGGAAATGTAGCTGTGGTGTTGAAAATGCAGGCAATTTCTGCTATAGCTGTGGCTGTAAAAAAGGCGGACAACCTGCACAAAGCAACAATAATGTTGCAAAACAACCTCAATATCAAGGTGGCAACCAATCAGGCTATCCACAGCAACGAAATGTAAACAGCTATGCCCCAAGCTTAAATATAAGCTACAAAGACCAAAAAACAACAAATTATACAGAGCAATTTTTACAGCAACAAAGTCAAAACAGACAGCCTAGCATTATACAAAAACCTCAGGATAATATTGGTGCAGGGTTTAAAAAATCGGAAAAGAAAATATTCCGTGGTCTGTTTGGTAGTAAAAAATAATATATAATCATATTAACCCACCGTGTTTCAATGTAATTGTAAATGCGGTGGGAAAATTTGTTTATTTATTGTTTACAAGCAATTACTTGACTTTTTATAAGCATTGGAATATTATCTCATTAAGCGAAAAGTAAAAATACAAAAACGGCAAAGAATATAATAAAACTTAATTGTAGAAAGGTGTGAAGATATGGATTTTTTCTCGTTTTTTAATTTACCCTACATTGGGGTAGTGATTGATTTTGCACTTTTAGTTATAAGATTATTGTTGCCTATACTGGCAATTATAATTTTCTTCCAATGTTTTAGTTCTATGGGCAGACACCGAAGAGACCAACGCCCCCTTATAATGCTTGTTAACAACCAAACAGGAGAGGTTGCTCCTGTTTATTACTGGGAAAACTCTTTGGGTAAAAGCAAGGCAGGGGATATTGTTATAAACGACAACCAACTTTCACCTGACCACGCTGTTTTATTGCGAAGAAAAGAGGGGTGGTTTATTAATGATGTTGGCTCACGAACAGGTACCTATGTAAACGGAGAGAAAACATTAAACCGAACACCTATAAAAATAGATGATGTTATAACCCTAGGTTCAACAAATCTTATAGTAAAAAGAACAGATGAAGTAATTACAGACGATATACCTGTAACACCTAAAAAGCATAAAAAGAAAATAGGAATAAAACCGTCATTATTAATTACCCTTATAGCGGTTTTTCACTTCTTCTTAGCAGTAGAAGCCTCTTTATGTGATGAATTACAGGATTTTACTCCGTTTTTAATATGGGGGTTAATAACAGTAATAAATATAATCTTTTATAATCTTTCCACTAAAGCAATAAACAGAGTTAACTTTGAACTTGAAGCACTGGCTATGTTTATGAGTGGTACAGGTGTAATGCTTTTGGTAAGGCAAGAGCTAAGGCAGAGCATAGTGCAAACTATAGCAATGGTTGGCGGTATGATTTGCTTTTGTATTATTATAAAGCTTATAAGCAATCCGGACCGTATAGAAAAATTTAGAATACCTTTATTTATGCTTGCAATATTATTTTTAGGTGTAAATTTAGTATTAGGTGAGGTTACCAACGGTGCCGCTAACTGGATTAACATAGGCGGAATATCAGTGCAACCATCTGAATTTGTAAAGGTTATTTATATTTTAGTAAGTGCATCTGCACTAGATAAGCTGTTGACAAAGAAAAACTTATTTATATTTATCGTTTTTTCAGCAATGTGCGTGGGTGCGTTGGCAATAATGAGCGACCTAGGTACTGCTTTGATTTTCTTTTGTACCTTTGTGTTTATTGCTGCATTGCGAAGCGGTGCAAATAAAACTATAATTTTAGCTATAGTTGCAACGGTTTTTGCTGCAACTATTATGATAACACTAAAGCCATATATAGCCGACCGTTTTAGTGCTTGGGGTAAATGCTTCGAGCTTGCTTATACCACAGGCTATCAACAGTCAAGAGTTCTTACTCATTCAGCCAGTGGCGGTTTAATTGGTGTTGGTGTAGGAAATGGCTATTTAAAGCAGTATTTTGCATCTGAAAGCGACTTGGTTTTTGGTATACTTTGTGAAGAATTGGGATTAATTATTGCAGTTATTACAGTTGTTTGTATTATCGGCTTAACTATCTATTCACGAGCAGTAACTACTCGTAGTCGCTCAACATTTTACTCTATATCTGCAAACTGTGCGGCAGGATTATTATTGGTGCAAACTGCACTTAATGTGTTTGGTGCAACAGATATTTTGCCTTTAACAGGTGTTACACTGCCATTTATAAGCTTAGGTGGTTCCAGTATGATTTCCTGTTGGTGCCTACTTGCCTTCATAAAGGCGGCAGATGAACGCACATACGCAGTAAAAAGACAACCCTCAAAATAGGGTTAGTGACACTTTATAGAGAAAGGAGAAATTGCATAAATGAGAAAAACACTAAGGCGTTCTAACTGGGTGCTTTTTGTTGGTTTAGCTGTTATTGTGGGCTTATGCTTGTTTATATTTCGTATAAGTATCAATGCGAGCCAGTGGATACAGCATACCTATAACGGACATCTTGCAGGAGCTAACGGACTTGCAAATGCAGGAGTTATTTATGACCGAAAAGGAGTAGTGTTGGCATATTCACAGGATAACCAAAGACTATATTGCGACGATTACACTACCCGTCTTTCTACTCTGCATACTGTAGGGGACGACAGCTTAAATATATCATCAGCTATACAAAGCTCTTATCGTTCTCATTTAACAGGGTTTAATTATATTTGGGGTATGGGGTTACCTGAGTCTATTAATAAGGGTAATGATATTACCTTAAATGTATATGCAGATGCTTGTAATTCGGCATATAATGCGTTAAATGGCAAGAATGGTGCAGTAATTGTGTATAATTACAAAACAGGCGAAGTTTTATGCAGTGTAAGCACACCAACTTACGACCCAATGAGTCCTCCTGAAATTACTGAAGAAAATGAGAGCGAATATGACGGAGTTTATGTAGATAAGGTATTCGCCGGATTATATGCACCAGGCTCAACCTTTAAAATAGTAACAACTGCGGCGGCTTTTGAATATATACCAAATATCGAAAGCAGAACCTTTACCTGTAATGGAAGTATACAGGTTGGCGACGATAAAATAACCTGTATGGATAATCACGGTGAAATAACAATGAAAGAGGGTTTAGCGAAATCCTGTAATATAGTTTTTGCCGAGCTTTCTATAGAATTGGGCAAAAATAAAATGACTGCTATGGCTAATAAACTAGGCTTTAACAGTAGATATGTCATTAACGGAACAAAAACAGCAAATAGTAATTTTAATGTAGCAAAGGCTGACAAAAATCAACTAGGTTGGGCTGGTATAGGACAATACACTGTAGAGGCAAACCCTATGCAAATGGCGATTATGTGTGGTGCAATAGCTAATGGCGGTACAACAGTAACACCGTTTTTGACAACCGACCCATTATTAAATGGTTTTAGTATGCCAATTAGATTAATGGAGCCTGATATAGCAGAAAAGCTTGACGAATATATGCGTTATTCTGTTACCGACTATTATGGTGACGGAATGTTCCCAAGCTTAAATGTTTGTGCAAAAACAGGTACAGCCGAGGTTGGCAACGATAAAGAGCCACACGCTTGGATTGTTGGCTATGCACAAGACGAAGATGTTCCACTAGCCTTTGCAGTAATAGTAGAAAATGGTGGCTATGGCTACAGCACAGCAGGCCCTGTTGCAGTTTCCGCTATGGAAGCCTGTGCTAATATAATAAGAGGCTATTAATTAATAATGGCTTTATTTCTAAGCTGTTGGGAAAGATACTTAAAGTTTGGGTCAAGCCTTTTTAAAGGCTTGCGGTTCAAAGGCAGAGCCTTTGTGGGATTTTAAAGGGTGAAACCCTTTAATGAACGAGAAACTTCCTAATATTTATTATAGTGTTTATTTATATATAACAAATAATGCCTATACAACAAAAACGGTGTGTCGCAATTGACACACCGTTTTTTGAATGTTTTATGTTTTATCTTTCCATCATAATCTCAGAGATAACCTCTAATACTTTCTGGTGGCAACCGCCACAGCCTGTTGAGCAATGTGTTACCTTTTGTACATCTTCAAAGGCTGACAACACATTTTCAAATTTCTTATGTGAGTCTAGTGAGTTTGCTATATCCGCATAGCTTACTTGTTTACAGTTGCATACCATATAATTTTCTTTCATTGTAGTTACCTCCTAATATTATGTTACCCTTATTTTATATTATTTACCGAAATATCTCTTTAGCAAACCATTAAAGCCTGCACCGTGTCTTGCTTCGTCTTTAGCCATTTCGTGAACTGTGTCGTGAATAGCATCTAGATTTTGTGCCTTTGCTCTTTTAGCAAGGTCAAACTTACCATCGCAAGCACCTGTTTCAGCAGCAACTCTTAGCTCAAGATTTTTCTTTGTGCTGTTTGTTACAACTTCGCCTAATAGCTCAGCAAATTTTGCAGCGTGCTCTGCTTCTTCAAAAGCGTACTTTGTAAATGCAGCAGAAATTTCTGGGTAACCCTCTCTGTCAGCAACTCTAGCCATTGCAAGATACATACCAACCTCGCTACATTCGCCATTAAAGTTTGCTACTAAATCATCGTAAATATCCTGAGATACACCCTTAGCAACGCCAACCTCGTGAACTGTTGCAAAAGTAATATCACCTGATGAAGCCTCTGTAAACTTATCACCAGGAACCTTACACTGTGGGCAAAACTCTGGTGCTGTATCTCCTTCATGTACATAACCGCATACTGGGCAAATCCATTTTTTCATTTTAAATTCCTCCGTTACTATTTTCATTGAATATATAATATTTTTATTTATAATAAACGCTTACTTGTATAAGCGAGTATTAGCTTTGTTGGACTTTGCTACATTCGTTACATATACCGTAAAAGAACATAGCGTGATTTTCTACACTGTGACCTGTATTTAGAAAAACAGTGTCGTCTAGCTCTCTATTATATGCAAGCTGGTGCAAATCTATAACAGCATCGCAACCCTTACATATAAAGTGTGCGTGAGGTGCTGTGTTACCGTCAAAGCGTTCTCTGCCATTTACTGTACCCACTGACGCTATCAAGCCTTCTTTAACAAACATAGACATATTTCTATATACAGTACCAAGGCTTATGTTAGGGTATTTTTCTTTTATTTGATTATATACCCATTCTGATGACGGATGAGTATCTGTATTGCGAATAACGCTATAAATAGCTTCTCGTTTTTCACTAAAATTTTTTCTGCTCATAAGTAACTCACCTCTTTAAAAATGATAATCATTATCATTTGTATATATAATACCACAATTATTTTAACTTGTAAAGAGTTTTATTTTATAAATTTTGATTATTTTTTTGGTTTTTTTCATAAATAGATTTTTCCACACATATATATAGCTTGAAATGGGGTGTAGCTATGTATATTAAGATAAAGCTTAATAAGGGAATAACAATTTGCTGTGTGATGTTAATATTGCTAATAGCTTTTTCTACTTTGTATTCCGGTTTTTATCCCGAAACAGTAACTACCGGTGTAACTCAGGGCGTACAATTACCTGTAATAATGTATCACGGAATACTTGCCGATACTAAGCTACAGGGTGATTACGTAATTTCTCCAACACAGTTTGAGGAGGACTTAAAAGAGCTTAAAAATCGTGGCTATACTACTGTTACAATAGGGGAGATAGTAGATTATGTATACAACGGAAAAGAATTACCCCAAAAGCCTGTTGTGCTTACCTTTGACGACGGTTATTACAACAATTATTTATATGCGTACCCACTGTTAAAAAAATATGCTTGTAAGGGAGTTATTTCACCTATAGCATATTATTCAGAACAATATTCAAAATGTGACGAAGCAGTGTCACCCTCATATTCCCATTGTACATGGTTGCAATTAAAAGAGATGCAGGAAAGCGGTTGTGTAGAAATTCAAAATCATAGTTATAATATGCACAGCCAAGGGGAGAGGCTTGGTATTCAACAGCAAAAGGGAGAAAGTGACAACGTTTATAAACAACTACTAATAGATGACATATCAAAGGCACAAACGCTTATTAAAGATAATGTTAAACATACCCCTATTGCTTTTACTTATCCCTTTGGTGTTATGAGCAAAATTTCGGAGGAAACTATTAAAGCTCTTGGCTTTAAGTGTTCGTTAATATGCGAAGAAAGAACCAACACAATTACAAAGGATAAAGAATCTTTGTATATGTTAGGCAGATATTTAAGAACAGATAAAATGACTTCTAAAGAAATTGTTGATAAATTGGAAAGTTAATTTGTAGATAAAATTATAAATGGTTATCAATTTTGCAGATATATTCTATATTTTAAGGAGTGTTTTTTTATGCCGTCGGTTTTTATAAGTCCGTCACTACAAGAGTTTAACCCCTATGTAGATGGTGGCAACGAAGAATATTATATGAATTTAATAGCTGATGAGTTAATACCTTACTTAATAGCAAGCGGAATAACTGTAGGTAGAAACAACCCCTCACAAACATTATCACAGGCAATAGCACAGTCAAGTCAAGGTAATTACGATTTGCATTTGGCATTACATTCAAACGCATCACCGCCTAATCTTGCAGGTGTATTGAGGGGTACAGATGTATACTATAACAGTGTAAGCACACGAGGAAAACGGGCGGCTGATATAATTGCCAACAATTTTAAGGCAATCTATCCTGACCCTAATTCTGTAAAAGCAGTAGCAACAAGCTCTTTAGCCGAGCTTAACCGCACCACTGCACCTGCTGTTTTAATAGAAGTAGCTTATCACGATAATCCTGAAGATGCACAATGGATAAGAGATAATATTGGAGTAATAGCGAGAAATCTAGCATTGTCTGTAACAGAATATTTAGGTGTACCATTTGTAGAGCCATAACCAATAGAAAAGGGCTGTAGCAAAACGGTTTGTAAAAACCGAAAGCTACAGCCTTTTTGATATCACATATTGAAAGTAGATATAAAAAACAATATCAGAAAATATAAAACACCTACTAAAAGAAGATTGTGCGTACAACTAGTTATTGCCGAAAGAAATATCGGCTGGATATTAACATAAAGCTAAAAAACAAAACCGTTCTCTTTTGAGAACGGTTTTGTTTGGTGGGAGATGGTGGATTCGAACCACCGAAGGCATAGCCAGCAGATTTACAGTCTGTCCCCTTTGGCCACTCGGGAAATCTCCCATATTCAATTAAGATTAAGAAAAACTGGAGCTGGTGGACGGACTCGAACCCCCGACCTGCTGATTACAAATCAGCTGCTCTACCAACTGAGCTACACCAGCATTTTTTCTTTTTCTTTAGTGCGTTTCCCTAACGCTCATTTATAATAACATATAGCAACACAAAAGTCAACACTTTTTTGAAAAAAATTTAAATTTTTTAATTTTTTTCTTTGTATTTATTTTAGTGTCTGTACAAACCTTAATAAATGGCTTAAATATGCGTAATTATAAAATACAACTGAAAAATATTTCAATGAATTCAGGATACAAAAATCAAGAATTTTTAAGAAATTTACGAAAAACTTAAAATTTTATTTGAATAATTTTTAATTAAAGCGTAGGGGATAGGCGAAAAATAACTATTTTATTAATATAAGGCTAATCTTTAACAGTAAGTTTTCTTAAAATAATATTAGTGCAATGTTTCAATTATTTTATTGTTTTTAAATATGCCTATGGCGTGTTTATTTTAAGTACAATAAATATATTCTATAAAAAACAAAAAAGCAGGGCAAATGCTCTGCTTTCAATGTTTAGTTTAAGATTGTTGCCTAATTAAGCTGATGCGTTTAGCTTGCGGGCTAGTGCAGACTTGCTTCTGGCAGCAGTGTTCTTGTGAAGAATACCCTTGCTAACTGCTGTGTCAATCTTCTTAACTGCAAGACGAACTGCCTCTGCCTTATCGGCTGCATTAGTGTCGATTGCAATGTGAGCATTCTTAACAGATGTTCTTAGAGCTGACTTGAAAGCTTTGTTTCTTGCATTTTTTGTTGCTGTAACCTTAACTCTCTTCTTAGCTGATTTAATGTTTGGCATCTAGTGCACCTCCTTTGCCCATTCTCATGTATTAATTATATTAACATTTTGTAAGTGAAATTGCAAGTGTTTTTTTGATTTTTTTCATATTATCAAGAATTTTATACTAATTATATGAAAGAAAACACTTTATTTATAGGTTGTTTAAAATATATAACAAATAAATAAAGTGTTATTTGAATCTCCAGTTTTTAATATAGTAGGCAAAAACAAGTAAGGAGATAAAGCGTATTATCCATACATATACACCACCCATAAGGTCAATATTAGGCAACAGCTCATTTGCACACCAGTAAATACCCATAAATATAAAATATATACTTGCTACTAATAAAATACGGTATTCCTTTTTCTTGAAAGAAAATATAAGCAGAAAAATACCTGAAAGTGCAAAGGCTGTGGCATATAAATAACCCATTGTGTTCATCTCCGTTTAGCTTATCCTCTATTGTTTAATCCTACACGCTTAGAGTGTTGTTTTTTTCTTTTGCCACGCTTTTCTTTTTTTGCTTTTTTAGGTTTACTGAAAAACAGGCAAATTGCTAAGTATCCGCCAAAAACAATTACACCGGCATAGTGTATCCACTGTGTTGCCTCTGTGCCTGGAAACATTTGTGTAAATAGATAATCAACCATTATCCATATACCTTCAAAGATAAAAAACAGTGCAACCGGTCTAAAAAGCGGTAAGTGTCGGAATGTAGGGGTGAATAGCACAATGGCTATAATCAAACAAATTGCCGCCGATAATATTGCTACCAACATATTTTATACCCCCTTGTTTTTTATTACATTAATAAAGATTACCTAAAAGCATATAGCTGTATACATATAGTATAAATAAAATTTTACCTATAGTCAATATTTTATTTAGAGTGTAGTAGTCTTTATTATACTAGTCTTCGTTTAGGGTGTGTGTTGTGCTGTCTAAATAATTATTTTCGCTTACCTGTGATAGCTTGCGTCGAATTTGTCGTGTGCGTACACCAACAAGCTTGTCTAAATCTTCGTTAACCTTGTTAATGTGCTTTTTAGTGTCTTCTAATACACCGCCAAAGGTGTCGAATTCACGTTTAACCTCGCTTAGAACATTCCATACCTCGGCACTTCTTTTTTGCACAGCAAGTGTTTTAAAGCCCATTTGCAGGCTGTTAAGTAATGCCGCCATAGTGCTTGGACCAGCAATATTTATTTTATATAGCCTTTGAAGCTCTTCTACCATACCACGGTTTACTACTTCGGAGTATAATCCCTCAAAAGGCAAAAACATAATTGCAAATTCGGTGGTGTTAGGTGGGTCTATATATTTATCGCTTATGTCTTTAGCTTCCTTTTTAATGGTAGAAATAAGCTGTTTAACTGCCAATGCTATAGCGTTTTTATCGCCTGATTCTTGTGCAGTTAATAAAGCCTGATAAGTATCTGCAGGGAATTTTGAATCAATAGGCAGATATACATAAGAATTATTATCATTAGGTAGCTTAACTGCAAATTCAACAGGGTTTCTGGTTCCTTTTTTGGTTACTACATTTTCATCGTACTGCTCTGTAGAGAGTATTTCTTTTAAAATTGCACCTAGTTGGATTTCGCCTAAAATACCTCTGGTTTTAACATTTGACAATACCTTTTTTAAATCGCCAACACCTGTGGCAAGAGCCTGCATTTCGCCTAAGCCTTTATAAACCTCTTGTAGTCTGTTGCTTACCTGTGCAAAAGAGTCTGTAAGCTTTTGGTCAAGGGTTTTCTGTAGTTTTTCATCTACTATGCCTCGCATTTCGTCTAGCTTTTTATTATTGTCAGCTCTTAAAGTTTCAAGCTGGTTATGTACAGTTCTTTCTATATCTTTTAATTTATTTTCGTTAGTTGTTGTAAATTTTTCAAGCTTTAATTCTATATCCGTTAGCTTGCTTTGGTTATTTTTTTGAATATTATTAAGCTGTTGTTCTACTGTAGTGCGTATACTTTCCAGCTTGCTGTCGTTGTTAGTATGAATGGAGTCAAGGCGGTTATTTACAGTAGCACGAATTGCCTCTAGCTTGTTTTCGTTTGTTAGTGCAAAGGAATTAAGCTTTTGTTCCATATTTTCTAAACGCTGATGCTGTAGCTTTGCTGTAGACATTTGCTGTTCAGATAAAATATCCGATATATTTTTTACTGAGTTTGCCATAGTATTGGTAATTTCTATTCTGTTTTCTCTGTTTTGTTGTGCAATATACTCTTTTATAATTTCTATATCGGTAGTGTTTTTCATTCCTTTTAGCTTAGTGAAAAGTATAATGTTTATAATTAATACTAATAAAACAAGTGCAATACATATAATCTGCAATAATTCCATAAAAAATCCCTCCTGTAAATAACACTTTAATAGAAGTATATTATTACAGAAAGGATAAGTCAACATTTTAGAATTCAACTGTACTGTTTTTTGTACAGCTAAAAACAGTTTTTATTGTTTTTTCACAATTAACAGGAGAGTATAAAAAGCTGTTCATATAATTGCCTGTAAAAAAGTATTTTGGCAAAGTTGGTTTATATTTTTGGTCAAAGGTGTCTATTATAATAAGCTTTATTTTCATTTTTTCAGGTATTATACTTTTAATATATACACTTGTTTGTTGCCCTGGAATTACTCCGTCTTTCTTTTCGGCAAGACCTGCAAGGTTTGGAGTAAGCTCCACAAAAGCACCATATTCCTCTACAGAACGCACAATGCCTGCAACGGTTTCTCCTGCGTTAAAATTGTTGGCATTTTCAAGCCACGTTCCCAGTAGTTCTTTATGTGTAAGACTAATTCTGCCATTTTCGCTATTTTTAACAATTGCTTTTATGCTCATACCAACTGAAAATCTTTCTCTTGGGTGGTCTATGCGTGAAACAGAGATAGTATCAATAGGCATTAAGGCTACAACACCACAGCCAATATCTGCAAAAGCACCAAAAGGTTCAAGATGAGTTATGCGAGCATTTATAACCTGACCACATTGTAGCTTGCTTATGTACTGCTTCATACACCTTTCTTGTGCTTTACTTCGTGACAGGGTTGCAACGGTATTGCCTAAGGAATCTTTAGTAAAGCCTGTAATTACAAAACAAACTGGGCGGTTTACTCGTGAAATTATAGCTATATCACGAACAGTACCCTCTTTTATGCCTAAAGCCCCTTCTTCACGAGGAATAATGCCTTTAATACAGCCCATATCTACAATTAAATTGTGTTGTGCATCGCACAGCAATGCTCTGGCTTCTAATATTTTTTCTTCAAAATAGGCATCGTTTAATGTGGAGAGGGATTTAAAATATTTTGAATTTTCCGATTTATCTATGAGTATTCCCTCCGGATAAAATTCTACCATTTTCTTGCCTCCTAATTATTACAGCTAAAAAATTATATGTTTGTTTTATAATTTTTATGCGGTATATTTTAGGTTGTAACGGTGAAAATTGTATAGATGCTGTGGGTAGCACAGCGTAGCCTGTGTAACAGGCGTACTCTAATTAAAAACTTTTCTAGTTTTTAATTAGAGTTTAGTATTAGAAAAAGGTACACAACAGCTAACAGATGAAATACTTGTAAAGCTTTCAAAAGTGTATAATGTTATTACAGATTATATTCTTAGATTAACAGACAAGCCAAACTCTTAGTAATAAATCAACCAGCCCAATTGTACACATAATGGTACAGTTGGGCTGGGTTTATTAAATGGATATTATTTTTTTATGATAATAATGTTTGTTATTAG
>JAXJTR010000217.1:0-3040 GCA_036309465.1 Acutalibacteraceae bacterium | reverse complement strand
GCGATAAACAAGCCTTCCACCTAAAAAATAAAGGAGCTAAAAAAATGGAAGAGTTCACAAAAATGCTTGAACAGTATAATGTTTTACTTGAAGAAATAAATAAAAGCCTGACGGAATGTATAAAAGCGGTAAAGGGTTAAAAACCCTTTACCACCTAAAAAAAATTTTAAAAATAGAATGGAGAAAATAAAAAAATGGAAAAAACTTATTTAGTATTTTATACTGCTGACAACTACAACCCCTTTCGCTCATACCCTAAAAATTACAACAGATTTTCAAGAGTTCAGAGATTCAACAGTTTAGAGGAAGCACGAAATTTTGCAAAGACCGTTAAAAATGCAGATATTCGTGACGGAGTGAATACAATGAAAAAATACGCTTTATAAAGCGTATTTTTTTTATACATTATTTTTGCATAAATATACATTTATAAATGTATAATTATACATTTTTATTGCATAAATATGCAGAAACAAGAGTTAGACTATGGTAGTCTAAAAATAAAGTTGCATTTTTATTCATTATGTGATATAATATATAAAAATAAAGGCTTGAGCCAAGCCAAGAAATAAGGCTCATATGTGCATATGTGCATATGAAAGGGTTATATGTTGAAGTATGGTAAATGTATTTATGTGGTTGAGAATGTGTATGAGTATGAGGAAGGTGGAGCTCGTTATTTCTCTAAAAGAGAAAACGCTAAGGCTGCGTTCTATGAAGTGCTTGAGCTCGCAAGAGATGAGATTATAGAAAAGCTCAACCCTATGGGCTATGCTGATTGGGAGTGGTCAGACTTAAAGCTGGAACTGTGGAGTCACGATTGGTTAGTAGAAGAATTTGTTCAATTCTATACTGCATTTATAGAGGATGAAGAATAATTCTTCATCTTCTTTTGGTTTTAGACTATGGTAGTCTAAAAAGAGGGTTGACAATATTTAATGTATTTGATATAATACATATAGAAAATGAAGGAGGAGTTAAAAATGATAAATATTAGAAGTATTAAAAAATTAAAAAATGACGACGGTCTGACTTTGAAAAATGGCAAGCCTATCGAATATAAAACGGGCTATCAGGTAGGCTTTCAGGGTGTAGAAGTAAAAACACCTGAGGAAGCTATAAAAGCAGTAAAAGCCTACAAGGGTAACTGTGGAGTATGGTATTCAAACGGAATATATTATATAGACGAAAGCTACCGTATTTCCACTAAAAAATATGCTTTGGAGCTCGGTCGTTTTTATCAGCAAATATCAATTTTTAAATGGTCGAATAAAACTTTGGTGTATTGTTAATACACCAATTTTAGTTTTAGACTATTATAGTCTAAAAATAGTATTGACAAAATAGAAAAAATTTGATATAATTTACTTGTAAAAATGAAAGGAAGATTTTGAAAAATGAGTTTAAGAGCAATTTATTTATTCGGATTTGTTTTATACATTGCCTTGTGTGTTAGTTTTGGTGTTATATATTGTATTATAAAAGCAGGCTTCAAAGAGCAGAGAGTAAGGCTTGATTATTTCTTTTATGGCTTAGCCTCGTGGATTCCAGTTATTATCGCAAGTTTGTTCATATAACCTCCTTTATTACAAGTGCCGCGGCTTATTGAGTGCAAGCTGCGGTACTTGTATAGTTTTAGACTACCATAGTCTAAAAATACTATTGACTTATCAATGATTATATGGTATAATTGGTATGTAAATAAAAGGAGGAACTAAAAATGATAATATGGTTTGATATGGACGGAACTTTTGTTGACTTATATGGTGTGCCTAATTGGTGCAAAGACTTAACGAATAAAGTGGTAACACCTTATAAAATTGCTAAACCTTTGTTTAATATGAATAGTTTTGCAAGAGCTCTACATAAATTACAAGCTGAAGGCTACGAAATCGGTATAATCAGTTGGCTTGCAAGAAACAGTAACGCTGAATATGACAAGGCTGTGGAAGAAGCAAAAAGAAAATGGTTGAAAACTCATTTAAAAAGTGTTCAATTTGATTATGTTGATATAGTACCATACGGAACACCAAAACACAAAAATCGTAATGGTTTTCTGTTTGATGATGATTTTGAGAATAGAAAGAATTGGGGTTGTGAGTGTTCATTTGATGCCGTTGATGTTTTAGAAACTTTACGATTATTTTATTAAAATAATCGTTTAGGGTTTTAGACTATGGTAGTCTAATTCTTATTGGTCAGAGTCTAATTTTAGTGTTGACATTATTGATATTATTTGATATAATAAGTATGTAAATTGAAGGAGGAAGTATATATGAAACAATTTTGCAAAACTTTTAATAAGTATTATCTTGGGAATTTTGGTAATCTACTTAATGAATATCTCAAAGAGCACCCCAGCTATGAAATTGCTATTGTTAATTGCATAGCACACAAAGGGGGCTACGATGAAATTTTAGTGGTGTTTAATGTAAAGGAGTGAAGTAAATGAAAAAATTTTTTGAACTCAACAAACCATATACTTTTGAAGTAACAGACCTAATCGCTTTAATCTACACCGCCGCGGCGTGCGTGGGTATTGCGGGTGGTAATCCAACTATCTTGTTTAGTATAGGAGCTATCATTGGAACGGCTTTTAGTTGGCAAGCACATAGAATAAATGTTATTGTTTTGAATGTTGCTTTGTTGATTTTGAATTTGTATAATTTGATTTTAATGATAATATGATAGTGTCTTTTGACACTATTATAAGTTTTAGACTATGGTAGTCTAATTTTATACCGTTGAGAGTCTAATTTTAGTATTGACTTTTTTTTGATTTTGTGATATTATATATATGTAGTCAAGGGGACAAGGGCAGTAAACTGATAGAACAAGTGCGTAACCCTTATAAAATAAAAAATCGTTGAAAAAAGTTTCAAAAACCCCTTGACAAATTAAATAAAAAGTGCTATAATAATAATGTAAATAAGAGGAAGGAAAACCCATTAAAACCCACGAGAGAAAGGATACACTATGACACAGAGAGAATTTTTAACCGCTATTGCTTCAAACGAAACCCTTAATGCAGAACTTGTTG
>JAXJTR010000216.1:0-9816 GCA_036309465.1 Acutalibacteraceae bacterium | reverse complement strand
CATCGCAAAGCTAAAAAAGTCCACAAAGCTGAAAAAAAAGCAACTAAACTCACTAAACAGCAAAACAAATTAAAGACTAAAGAGAGTAAGTTAAAGCAATCAAAGAAGTTTAATAAATCTAAAAAAACAACAAAAAAAGCCAGTAACACCACTAAAAAAATGGTTCAAAAGATTGAAAAGGCTATATTCGATTTTGCCAAATTTGCTTTCAAGGGGTTAGGAACAATTCTTGCACCAATGTTGATAGTTATTATTGTGTTTGCGTTAATTTTAATGATGTTTGCAGGAACTTCATCACGCAGTACATATCTTCTAGCCACATATAACTGTGTGGACAGTGATATAGGTAAAGCAATAGATGCATATACCAAAGTTGCTTACGAGTTCAACGAGAAAGTAATTAAATGTCAATCTTCTAGTAGTTGGAAAAGTGGTTTAAGAGATTTTGGAGTAAATACTTGGTCTTATGATGATACACCAACTGAATTTGTTTTCGGTAGAAGCTACAAGTTTAATTATGACCCTGTTTACGATTTTGATTATAACAAACTTGTAGCCTTTATGTGTGCATACACATACCCATTCGCTAGTGATGATGTTACGGTGAGTGATAATGAAGATGTAGAAAAATGGACTTATCGTGCAGGATATGACAGTGTTCTAAAAGATTTGTTTAATGCTGAATACCAATTTCAGCACGAATATATTAATACATCACATTGGGTGCCATTGTATTCATACACAATTTATCCAAGCAACTCCAGTCTTTATTTTGTTAATGGTTCAGGAACTACAACTATATCTGGTATGACCTATGGTTTTCTTGAGTTTACAACTCACAGTGGAGTGCCAAGTGAATTGCAACCATTCACCAGTGACGGAGCAATTCATTTTGACTTGTCAACTGGCGAAGTTAGAAATCGTACAAAGAGTTATGGAAAAACAGGCTATTTTATTCAGAATTTGAATTATCAATACACAGATAGCTCTGGCGGTGTATTAAATAGCTTCTATACTTGGTATTCGTATGCTTCTGGTTCATATTTTGGTTTCTTTGCTGATGGTATGGAACAGAGAAAAACTCAGTTGTATGTTAATGGAATGGAATTTAACTATGTTGTTGCTAAAGAAGATGCTAGGAAATACACAGGAAACTATTCTGAAAATCGTCAGCTTATGAGATTTTACAGAGGCGAAGAATATATAACCGAATGTAAGTTATATACCAATGTAAAACAACTAAGAACATTTGATGAAGCTATACGCTATGTATTAAGCAATCAAGAGTACAGTGCAAGCCGATTGGAGTTTTACAACACATTATTGAATGGAGAAGTACCAACATATGGTAATCACCAAACATATCAGTCACCTCTGCCATCATCTTTTTCAAGCATTATCGAAGGTAATAAGATTTACAACGGGTACGGTTATGATATGAGAGCTTGGAATACAGTTCACTGCTCATTAGAAAAGCACCACGGTCTAGATATTACTGCACCAACAGGAACAAATGTGCTTGCTATGATTTCTGGAAAGGTTGACAGTATTGATACATCAAAGCATACCATAACGCTTTATAGTGACAATATTACCTACTGGTATGACAAAAACAAGAAAAGAAAAACAGAGATAAATTATGTGAATGTCAATGTATCTTCCAGTTTAAATGTTGGTGATGTGGTTAATGTGGGTGATGTTATTGGTACGGTTTCAAATTACAAGCATTGTAATGGTGATTTTGAAAATTCCAGTGCAACAAATAATTATCTACACATTAGTGTACAGATAAATTATGGTAACGCTATATCAGCTGATTGGTGTGATGTTGACCCAAGATTTTTAATTTATCTTAGCTAAAGGAGAAAAGTTTTTTATGATAACAGACAATCAGCAGAAAATCAGTATGCTAAAAACAAAAGTCGAAAACTTAAATCAAAAAATCAGAACCCTGACTTCTCAAAAGAAAGACTATGAAAAACAAATTAAGGATTTGGAAGAACAGGATTTTCTAAATGTTATTAAAGCCAATGGCTGTACTGTTCCTACCCTTAGAGATGATTTGGCTCTTGCCAAAATATTAAGAGATAACAATTTGACTCAAGATGATGTTGTTGAACTTCTAAATTTGAATAACGGAGGAGAAAAAAATGAAGAATATCAACAAAATTAAGAAAAAATCCATTATTGCATTAGCAATGGCATTAACACTTATTTTTTCATCAATTGTTTCAGTTTCCGCAACAGAAACTGCTACTGCGGTAGCATCATCTTCAAGTTCTGAAAGTAAAACAAACGATGAAGATAGAGAAGATAGTGAAGATGACGAAAAGGATAAAGAGTCCGCCACAGAAGAAAGCACCGAGAAAAAGGACTACACCTTTTCAACTACAACAAAAGGAAACTCTGAGCTTGTAGCAAATCAAGAAGTGCTACTTGAAAATGGGTATCATCAGTTTATTGCTGTTGAAACAAGAGATGGTGACATTTTTTACATCATTATTGATAAGACCAAGACAGAAGATAATGTTTATTTTCTAAACGAGGTTGATACATACGATATAAACAAGTTGATGAGTGATGATGAAAGTGGAAGTGGTACTAATAATACTACTGCAAGCACAACTGAAGATAAAGAAACCGAACCAACAGAAACTCCAACAGCTACACAAAAGCCTACTGCTTCAAGTGGCAATTCACAATTCACGCTCATTCTTGTTGTGGGAATATGCTTACTTGGTGGTATAGGATTTGCAATATTCAAATTATCTAAGGGTAAGAAAAAGCCAGTTCAACAAGATGATTTCTTTGATGAAGATGATGACGAGATAAACGAAGATGAGGAAGGTAATATATAATGCGATTGGTTATAGCCGAGAAACCCTCTGTTGCGAAAACAATCGCAACAGTTCTGGGTGTAGCCCATTCAAAAAACGGTTACATAGAAAATGACGATTATATTATTTCTTGGTGCGTTGGTCACTTAGTAGGTCTAGCTATGCCAGAAGCATACGGACAAAAATATGCTGAACAGCCTTGGAAGTTTGAAAACTTACCTATACTCCCTCAAGAATGGTCTTTTGTAGTTAAGAGTGCTACCAAAGACCAATACAATGTCCTAAAAATGTTAATGTCAAAAAATGATGTTACAGAAATAATATGTGCTACCGATGCAGGACGAGAGGGCGAGTGCATATTCCGATATGTTTACAATCTAACTGGCTGTACAAAGCCAGTAAAAAGATTATGGACTTCATCTCTTGAGGAAAGTGCTATTCGCAAAGGCTTTGATGAGCTTAGGGACGGCAAGGAATACGATAATTTGTTCAATGCAGGACTGGCACGAGCTAAGGCTGATTGGCTTGTTGGATTTAATGCCACAAGATTATTTTCAGTTAGATACCGTACTATGTTGTCAATCGGTAGAGTGCAAACCCCTACCCTTGCAATGATTGTTGACCGCAATTACAGGGTAACAAATTTTATAAAAGAAAAATTTTATACAGTAGACCTTAACTGCGGTGAGTTCATCGCTTCATCGGAGCGTATCGACAATGAGGAAACCGCTAACAACTTGCAATCAATAACTAATAATCAATCTGCAACAATAAAATCTGTTAATAAGCAAATCAAGACAGTAAACCCACCTAAGCTATATGATTTAACTACTTTACAGAGAGAAGCTAACAGACAGTTCGGCTACACAGCACAGCAGACATTAGATTATACTCAGGCACTATATGAAAAGAAGCTCTGCACCTATCCTCGTACAGACAGTCAGTACATTACTGACGATATGGAAAACACAGCATTAAGCCTGATTGATTGTATTTATACTGTATTCCCTGATTACAAAGTTGCTGAATTTGAACCTAACATTAAGCGTTCTATAAACAACGAAAAAGTATCAGACCACCACGCTATTTTGCCAACAGCAGAGATATGTAAATCTGATGTTAAAGCTCTCCCAGAGGGTGAATACAACATTCTATCTTTATTATCGTTAAAGCTCTTGTGTGCAGTTGCAACTCCACACAAGTATGAAAGTGTTAATGTTGAATTGATTTCAGAGAAAAGCAATTCACATATTTTTAAGGCAACTGGTAAAAAGATACTTTGTAATGGTTGGAAAGAAATTGAAGCTATTGCAAAAAAGAAGTCTGAACAGCAAGAAAAAACTTTGCCTGATTTATCAGAGGGACAAGTATTTGAAACTGTAAGCTCTAAAGTTGCAGAACATTACACTTCTCCACCAAAACAATTTACAGAAGATACATTGCTATCAGCAATGGAAACAGCAGGAAATAATGACTATGACGAAAACAGTGATGTTGATAAAAAAGGCTTGGGAACTCCTGCAACTCGTGCTGGCATTATAGAAAATCTTGTTGACCGCCAGTATGTAGTTCGTGATAAGAAAAACCTTATTCCTACTGAAAAGGGAATTAAGCTAATTGAATGTGTACCAGAAGAAGTAAAATCACCTAAAATGACAGCAGAATGGGAAACTAAACTGCAAGATATTGAAAAGGGATTAAGCTCTGATACGGACTTTATTGAGAGCATCACTGACTATATCAACAGTCTTATAGGTAAATACGCTGTTGCTGATACATCGCATACTTTTTCAAAAAAGTGGGAATGTATAGGTGTTTGCCCTAAGTGTGGAAAACAGGTGCTTGATTATCCAAAAACATACGCTTGCGAAAGTGGAAAAGATGGTTGTGGATTTACTATTTGGAAAACCATTTCAGGAAAAAGTATTTCTTCTGCTCAAGCTAAAAAGTTGCTTGATAAGAAAAAGACAGATTTAATAAAAGGTTTTAAAAGTAAAAATGGCAAATCGTTTGATGCTTATCTAAAACTTAATGCTGAAAACAAGGTTGAATTTGAATTTAAAAGTAAAAAGTAATCTATGGAACGAAGTTTAGAATATCCAAATAACAATCCAGATTATAAAGCACTTTTACCTGAAATAGCCGAACTGTTGAATGTTTCAGTATCCACGCTTGAAAACTACCCCACCGATATGCAAGCAATGGTATGTCAGATATATGTAAATAATTATCATCTTGATAAAGTATCTACTATTCAAGCTATTGGCAATGCTCTTGATTTGAATATTGATACACAAAAACATATAGAAAGCATTAAAACACCTGAATTTGAAAAGGCAGAAAAAGCATCACAGGAAAACAATCGTTCCTGTGATGCTGAACAAGTCAGTATCCTATCTCGAAAACAGATTTTAAGAAATGCCAAAATCATTTCAAGAAAATCATCGAATAGAGCTACCTCTATTGAAGAAGAAACATCAAGAGAAAAACCAACATCATAATGGAGAAAGGAGTTATCAAATATGCCAGTAATGGACGAAAGAAAGAAAAACGAGCTTGACGAAATTCCAGTTGATAAAAAGGAAGAGGCTAACGAAAAAGAAGTTGTCAGAGCTTCTGTATCAGACGAAAAAGAAAATCAATTCCCTGTAAACGATATAAATTCGTCTTTGAAAGAGTCAGAGTCTTTAAGTACACCAATACTTGCAAACATATATGACCAGTCAAATTTTAAAATTGCAAAGTTGGAGGATAAAAACGAAAGGCTTACTGCGAAAAATAAAAATGCTCAAACGAAAATTGATAAAGCTAAAAACTTTGTTGAGCTTTTTAACCAAATAAAAGACCCAACTATTGCAAAGGCTGTCCCAGCTCCTATTTTTAAATTTATGGAAAAAATAGCAGAACAGAAGCAAGAGAAAATAAACAATCTCAGTAGTAAGATTGAAAAAAGAAATGACAAGATAGCGAACAATGATAAAAAAATCGCAAAGCACACAAAAACACTTGAAACTTGTAAAAAGGTAGACACCTTTTTACAGAATATGAAATCTCCAGAGGGCAGAAAAGAAAACTTTATCAATGGTTTGCAAGAGTTTAATAACATTGCTTTGAACAAAGCAACAACAAAGCTTGCTGATGTAGAAGATAAGATAGCCAAGACTTCTACTGCTTACGAAAAAACTCACTCTGCAACAGATAAACTGAAACTCAGAAATAAAATCAACAAGCTAACCGAGCAAAAGGGTGTTTTAGAGAGTAAAATTCAAGGTTTAGGTGGAATTACTAACAGAATAAATGCTGTGCAGAACGCTTCGCAGGATAAGGCTGACGAGGTTATTTCAAAAAGCTGTGAGGGTATAGTTAATGCTGTTGCTGAAAATCCTGAGGGATTTGCTAAAAATCAGGCTGAAACAGTAGTCGAAGTCTGTAATACGGTTATTGATAAAGAACTGCCAAACGCTGAATTAGGACTTGGACAAGATAAGCCAGACAATTACTTAAAGAATGCTGAAATGATGATTGAAGATGATTATAACAGCATTGATGGTGTTATAAACAATGGCTCTAAAGAACAGGAACAAGAAAAGCTCACTGAAAAAGGTTCTGAAAAAGAAGAAAAAAGAGGTGCTTTTCCAGTTTCACGAAATAAAATCAAACAGAATGCTGAAAAAATTGCTAAATCTGAACACAAGGCAACAGATGATAAGCAAAAGTCCAAAGGTCAAGAATTATAAGTGTTATAAAAAGACTTTTGCCCCTCTGGGGCAGAAGTCTTTTTTTAGGTTTAAAGAGGTGAAATAATGGGAATAAAGTTATATGGCAATACTATATGGAACTCTGTGACAGCAAACAGTGATAAAAGCATTATTGTTGTCGAAGAAAACAAACTTAATAATATGATTAACGCTCTTGAGAGTGTAGGAATGAATTATTGTGCATATACCAATGATGGAAGTGCGAGAATTGCAATTAATGATAATGATGTGGATAAATTCAGAAGATTGTCTATGGAATACGGCAGAATTACGAAATCTAAAGTTTCAAACTCTGAAATTAGCAATATTATAGGCAATACAACCTACAAGAGTATTAAAAATAAAGATTATCATAAATATGATACAGACCTAGCTTTAAAAATTGCTCAAGAACTTGAGAAACAAAATATTAATTTTTCAGGAAGAATTTACGGTAAATCAACAACCATTACCATTGATAAGAACAACGCTGATATTGTTGAAGAAATTGAAGATAAAATTAAATCACAAAGAAGCATTTTTGAACGCAAAGGAGATATTTATATTGACAACAATATTAATATCGGTGAAGTTAGCAATACAGGGTACATTAATTTACAAATGTCGGTTACTGACTATGAGAACATAAAGGACTTCTTACAAGAGAAAGCATCATATTCTGCTGTGGTTGCTGAAAATATATGTACTCTTTATTGTGCAAAGGAAGACACTGAAATTTTAAAAGAACTTATTGAAGAAGCTCAAAGCAGTGTACCAACAAAAGAGGTAGCCAACTTATTTGTTCAATTTAATTACACATCAAGAAATCAATTAGATGCTTTACAACCAGTAATTCAACTTTATATGGAAAGATACGAAGATGAAAACTTTACCGACCGTTTGAAAGATACTTTTGAACATACTTCAAATTATTCACCAGAGCAATTGTCTGTTCTGGGTAAAATGTTTATAGATACATTCAAAGATTTACATAATTTAGAATGTATATTCGCTAATACTTCTGCAATAGATGAATACAAAACTAATATAAAAAATGAAAACACTCTAAACGCAATCGTGTCTGAACGAGGATATAATCAAGAACAGGCAGAGTGTATTAGAGGAATGTTAGATAACGATTTTAGCAGAACTTTAATTGATTTATTAGATTATACTTTTACTCCTGATGATATGGAACGCTTTGTTGAAGCATCAAAAGATTATAGAAGCATACTTGAAGTTATTGCTGATGTAAAAAATATTAGTGTAGATGAGATTGATATGCTTTTGAGAAATGAAGCGTATTTCCCTGTGATACCAGATAAAAATAATTCTGTGACTCAAATAGAACCAATTGAACCAGAAGCAAAGCCTATCGAAGCAGAAGTAATAGAACCAGAAGTACCAATCGAAGCAGATAATAATTCTTTAGTAGATAACCAAAAAGACGATTATTTCCGTATTTATCAGTTAAAAGATGGTTCGGATTATCACGGAATACGCTTTCAGAGCAGTGAAGATAATAAAAAACAAGGTGCTAAATTAAATCACGAAGATTACAATTTAGTGTATGAAGGTAAATGGAGTGATTTAAAAGGTATATCTGCCGAAGAAAAATTAAATTCATTGTGGATAGCATTTAATGAAGATTTACCTGATTATTTCAAGGGACACGCTTTGGCAATGAGTGATGTTATTATTGTCGGAAATGAAGATATACAGTCTGCATATTATGTTGACCGCTTTGGATTTACAGATTTTCCTGAGTTCTTCAAAGAAAAAGAATTAGAAAACCAAGTTAGTCTTTCAGAATATTTAAGCGAAAATAATAATCTTGGGAAAACACTCAGACAACAATTTGCGAGTGATGAAATCACTGATATTGCTTATGCGTTTGGTATTGTTGATAATTCTTGGCTTAAAGAAGCTCATCCAAGAGATACACACGAAAATGTTGCTAAGCGTGAAATTGGTTATCTAAACCGCTTTATTTCATTAGAGGGGGTTGAGCGTGATATTCATTTAAGCTCCAATGATACAGGAGTTATATTCTCATTAGAAGATATGGAGTATTCTTGTTCTTGGCAAGAAGTCGGAGAGAGTCTTTATTCAGCAGTGTTAGATTACACTTTAGAAAATATGTATCAAGAAATTGTTGCAGAAGCTCATAATGATAAAGCATCAATTAAAAGAGTTGAAAATAAAGACAATAGCTTAGAAAACATTCCTATGAAGATACACGATGCACGAAAAAATGAATTTTTCAACGAGTATATAACTTTTAATGAACAAGAAAACAGATATGAGCTTATGGCTGATATGAAAAATGGAAGTAAACTAAATGAAGTTATGCTTAACTCTTTTGATACTGCTAATAAATTAGTAGATTACTTGAAGAAAAACCACTATGTGTTAGACGGATATAGTATTAATAAGCAAGTAGTGTTAGGAATGAAGTCTGAAAATCCAATCACAACAGATTTGAACATTGAAGAAGAAACAATCCGTCCAACCATTACTTGTGAATGGAGTGAACACACAGCCTTTGAAAGTGGAAAAACATATTCAATATTTGAATTTGACGAGCTTATGGAAAAGGCGGATAGAGAATGGAGAGAAAACCGTCAAAAGGAAATAGATAAATACGGTAGTGTTTCTAAAGCTCTTGAGGCTGATGATGTGTATCATCAGGGTTATGCTAAAACTAAATTTACACTTAATATGCCTGACGGTTCAAGTTATACTGAAAGGCAAGATATAGGTGACGGTGATGGTGGTGTTATTGATTTTCTAAAACAATATGCAACATATAAAGATATTGTTCCTATCTTGCTTGATGATATAAAACTTGATAAACCTGATATTGAGGAAACACCACAAGCAAAACAGATAGACAATCCTTTAGTTTCAGAAAAAACAACATCAAAATCGGTTGATGAGCTTCAAGTTGGTGATAGTATTCGTTTAGAGGGTGAAGAATGGACTATACATAAGATTAATGGTGACTTTTCCGCAGAACTGAGAAACAAGGACGAAACTTCCCCTCGTTCTGTTCAAGCGTTTTTTGGGCATTGGAAAGAACGCATTGAGGAGATGGGATTTGAATATATCGAACCTACACAACAAAAGATTGAAGAAAAAACACCTGATGTTGAACCTACAATAAGTTTGTTGGATAACATCAATACAGATAATACTGCCAACACACAAAAGGACGGAATATACCACGGACTTAATATAGT
>JAXJTR010000215.1:0-33467 GCA_036309465.1 Acutalibacteraceae bacterium | reverse complement strand
CTCCACCCGCATAGCGGGTGGTTTTTTGCACAAAGGCGGCAAGACGCCTTTGCACTGACTAAAGTCATAAAAAGGCAGACAACCAAATGGTTATCTGCCTTAATATTACTATTTATTAAAGAAAGTAAGAATTACTTACCCATTGCAGCTGCAACTTCCTCTGCAAAGTTCTCTTCTCTCTTCTCTAGACCCTCGCCCTTTTCGTAACGAACAAAGTCTGTAATTGTAATAGAGCCACCTAGCTCCTTAGCAACATTGTTTGTGTACTGAGTAACTGTCATACTGCTGTCCTTAACGAACTCCTGCTCAACTAGGCAGTTTTCCTTGTAGAACTTGCCGATTTTACCCATAACGATTTTCTCAGCAATGTTAGCTGGCTTACCCTCGTTCATTACCTGCTCTGTCATAATCTTCTTCTCGTGCTCGATAATCTCAGGTGTAACAGCCTCTTTGTTTAGGTAGCTTGGGTTGATAGCAGCAATCTGCATAGCAACGTCCTTAGCATAAGCCTGGAAACCGTCCTTATCAGCAACATCAGTGTCAAACTTAACGATAACACCGATTCTGCCAGCAGCGTGAATGTAAGATGTTACAGCACCCTCGAATCTTGTGAAACGACGGATTTTGATATTCTCACCAATTGTAAGAACCTTCTCTTTTAGAAGAGCATCAACTGTCTCTGTTGAACCTGAAGCAACGCAAGCTAGTAGAGCATCAACATCAGCTGGGTTCTGCTCTAGAACTGTATCAGCACAAGTCTCTACAAAAGCCTGGAAATCAGCGTTCTTAGCAACGAAGTCTGTCTCAGCATTAACTTCGATTACAACACCTACTGTTGAATCAGCATTTGTCTTAGCAAAAGCAACACCCTCAGCAGCAATTCTACCGCTCTTCTTTGCCTGCTTAGCTAGACCCTGCTCTCTTAGGAAGTCTACTGCCTTATCCATATCGCCGTTTGCCTCTGTTAGAGCCTTTTTACAGTCCATCATACCGCAACCGGTTTTTTCTCTTAGTTCTTTAACGTCTTTAGCTGTAAATGCCATTTACGATCAATCCTCTCTGTATAATCTTATATAAGCATAAACTTACAGGGCAAAAGTATGCCCTGTAAACATATATTCAATAATTGAATTACTCAGCAACCTCTTCAGTAGCCTCTTCTGTTGCTTCCTCAACAGCTGCTGCACCCATCTTACCCTCGTTACCTTCGATGATAGCGTTAGCAATTGTACCAGCAATTAGCTTAACTGCACGGATAGCATCGTCGTTACCTGGGATAACATAATCAATCTCGTCTGGGTCACAGTTTGTGTCAACAATGGCAACTATTGGAATACCTAGCTTCTTAGCCTCTGCTACTGCAATTCTCTCCTTGCGTGGGTCAACGATGAATAGTGCACCTGGCATCTCCTTCATATCCTTGATACCACCCATAAACTTCTCTAGCTTCTCAATCTCTAGATTTAGCTTGATAACCTCTTTCTTTGGTAGAAGATCGAATGTGCCGTCCTCTTCCATTGTACGAAGCTGCTTTAGTCTGTTGATTCTTCTCTGGATTGTTGTGAAGTTTGTCATCATACCGCCAAGCCATCTAGCGTTTACATAGTAAGCACCAGCTCTCTCAGCCTCTTCCTTAACAGAATCCTGAGCCTGCTTTTTTGTACCTACAAAAAGAACGCTCTTGCCTTCCATTGATAGGTCACGAACAAAGCTGTAAGCCTCTTCTAGCTTCTTAACTGTTTTCTGTAGGTCGATGATATAAATACCATTTCTCTGTGTGAAAATGTACTCGCTCATCTTAGGGTTCCATCTTCTAGTCTGGTGACCAAAGTGTACGCCTGCCTCTAAAAGTTGTTTCATTGATACTACTGCCATTTTTAAAATCCTCCTTAGGTTATAATCCTCCGTTGTGCCACTGTAATATTGCACACTGCCAATGGCTGACAGCACCCTGCAAAAGGCATCAACGTGCGTAGTGCCCTAGTATTATAACACAGCCACAAAGCTATTTCAAGCATTTTTTGAAATAATTTTGTGGCTTAACTGCTATATCAATATTATAAACTTTAGTTAATATCAATTTCAGGCATATATTTTTCTACAACATCGTTTGCTCTTTTAAATATGCTCTGCTCAGGTACAAAACCTCTTACTCTTGACAATGGATAAACATTGGAATTTCTGCCTACTACTGTACCAGGATTAAGTACAGAGTTACAGCCTACCTCTACATTATCGCCTAAAATAGCACCAAGCTTTTTCAAGCCTGTGTCTATTTTTTGACCGTCCACCTCAACAGTAACATTAGATTTGTCAGACTTTAAATTTGAAGCTATAACACCTGCACCGGTATGAGACTTATAACCGTAAATTGAGTCACCAACATAGTTATAGTGTGGTGTTTGTACATTATCGAATAAAATTGAGTTTTTCAATTCTGTAGAATTACCAACAACTGCATTATTGCCTACAATAGCCTTTCCTCTTATGAATGCACAGTGTCTAACCTCTGCAAATTCGCCGATTATTAATGGACCTGTTAACAATGCAGACGGTGCAACATTAGCAGTTTTAGCTATCCAAATATCATCACCAATTTGGTCATACTTGTCCTGTGGCAAGGTTGGGCCTACAGCCATAATAAACTCACCAATATGGTTAAGTACCTCCCAAGGATATGTAGTTTTTTCAAACAGCTCTGATGCAATAGTATGACTTAAATCAAGCAGAACTTTTGTTTTTAATTTATCAAACATAATTTCCTCCTGAAAAATAACGCTATTCTATATTTTGGTTTCTTCTATAAAATATTTTTTATATATTGCCAATATTATTATACCACTTACTATACCCAATAATGCACCAACAACCACATCTGACGGAAAATGTACAAAAAGATACATTCTAGAAAAAGCTATAACCCCTGCATATAGTAATGCTAAAGCACCAAGCTTTTTATATTTTGCAAAAATAACCGTTGCTACAGCAAATGATGTTGCTGAATGACTTGACGGAAAGGAATACCCAATAGGTTTTTCTATAAGCATTTGCACCGCAAAATCTTGATTACAAGGACGAACTCTGCAAACAATATTTTTTATAATAAGCTCTCCTGCAACAAAAGCCAGTGCCATTGCACAGATTATAGCAACACCCCATTTTCTGGTTTTCTTAAAAAACAGCATAGAAATTGCTATTATAAACCACAGTATACCAAATTCGCCTGTTGCTGATGTAAAAATCATAACAGGGTTTAATATAGGTGAAACAATATGGTCCTGTATAAAGTATAAAATTGGAAAATCAAAGGGCATTACTCACCCTCCTTAAACACAATACTTGAAAAAATTCTTTTTACAACACTCTGCATATTTACAGTTGGTATATTAAATTGAATTTTAAATGTGTATACGTGACTTTTCTTTTTATTATATACCGAAGCCGAAACCTCGTTATTGCCTTTTTTATATTTAACAACTGCAGGGCATTTACCAATAACCAGCTGTCTGTACACCAAATTATTTTTGTTACATTCTTCTATATTGCTGTTAAAAAACTGTAAAAGGTCATAACCTGCAAAAACCTTAGATTTCTCTACATAAACCACTAATGGTGATTGATATAAATACTCCTTATTTGAAATATCTGTAACATCTGTAGAATATGCCAGCAAATAACCGCCCGAAAACCTTGAATCAAGCTTATATCCACTTGGTAAAATAAACTGTAAATCATCGCTGTTACACATAACACCTGCACCAAATTTAAAATAATCACGAGAGCTTACCATAATTTGTGTGTAGGTTTTCTCCTTTGTTACTACATTTGATATGGCATTGTTTATTGCCTTTAATTTTTCTTCTGCTGTTATAGCGTAATCAAAAAGAATATCTGCAACGCTATTTAATATAGCTTGATTATCATTTAATTTTTTCTGTAACTGTTCTAAGGATTTTTCTTCGTCTACATTCTTTTTATAACTTGTATTACTCTGATTATTCTTAAATTCTAAGGCACTTTGCTTTCTTCTAGCCTTTTCCGCCTCAAAATTATAGGTCATTACCAACTTGCTGTCAATAGCTTTACGCAACAACGCAATTTTATTTTTCACATATCTACAAGCATTTGGGGTACTTAATATACCACTTTCTAATATATTAGTTAGAATTACAAGCTTGTCCGCTCTTGTTAAATTGGCAAATTTATTTATTTCAGCCACTAATACAACTCTATCTGTAGTATTAAGATTTTTATCAGCAGTAAGCTGTGCTAAAATTTCAAAGCGTTGGTTAACATCTATGCTACCTCGTGATAGCACACTCTCTATAACAGCAATTTCTGATATATTATTATTAGCTGACAGTCCATCGCTAATAGCCTGTACAAGCTTATTATTAACAGCTTTTTTAGTTTTTTCTTCTAAGATGTCCTTCCTGTCTTTATCATTGTCTTCTTGAACATCTTCCGTAATATCTTTCTTAACAACTTTTTGAGCATCTTCCCCAATATCTTCTTTCTCAACCACTTTTGGTGAAATCTCTGTTTCTTCCTGCTCTTCTTTTTTCAAAGAATTATCTTCATTATCCAAAACAGATTTTTCTGTTAATTTAGAATTAGATGTATCTTCTGCTTTACGTTCTACGCCAAGCTTACTGCAAATTTCCGCAGAAAGTAGCTCTTTTTTTATTTCGGAAATTTTATTTTCCAAGGATATCTGCTGTTCTTCATAAGTATCAATATTTTCTGTTGGTAAATCTTCATTTATTACTGAAGTAACCTGTATTGTATCTCCTTGCACAGAAGTATCTTTTATAGTATCCTCCTGTGTAAAATCTTCTTGTGAGTAATCCTCAATATTATATACTTCTTTATCTTTTGTATTCTCTTTAGCATTTAGGGCTTCATCATTTAGAGCATACTCAGTGTTATCGTCAACAACCTCTGCTATTCCAAAAAGGTTGCCTAACATTTGGTTACGCACCAATAAATATTCTTGATGTGACCTTTGTACGTTGGAAAATCCACCGGAATACTTAGTATCATAACCATTTTCGTCAAAATTTTTGACATTTTCCATATTCTCCACCAACTATGCCCCCCTAACTAAGTAATTTTGAAGTTCACTTATTATTTATTTTACTATAAAACCGTAATTATTACAATGGTTTTTTGTCTATTTTTTGTTAATAAGTTTACAAACACCTTGTCTATATGATATATTTATTGTATATATATGCCTTTTATCGCTTATTCAACAACAATATACAATTTATAAGCAAGGGTATAAATTAATACAAAACAGAGGTATAAACATTATGAGCAAACTACGCAAGCCCACTGCATTACAAACCATATACATAATAGTTTTTGTATTTACTTTATGTTTTTTGGCCTTTGTATTTACAATTTCAAAGGAATGTACTCCTAAAGAAACATCTATAACACCACTTAAAGCGTATGGAACATATACTTTAAATGCTTCGACAGCTGTTAATAGTATTCCGGATAATTATAAGATGAATTTAAAAAATATATCACACATAACCTTTCATTTACATTTTGACGATGAAATATTAAAGGGAGAACAGATTAATTTTTTAGTAGCAAAAACAACGGCAAATGTTTACTTTAACAATAAGCATATAAGCTCCTATGGTGATGACTCTCACCCCAGCATAGTAAAATCTGCTGGCACCGAATGGACTTATTTTTTATCCCCTGGTATTACCCCTGATGACGAGATAAAAATAGAGCTACAAAGCTGTTACGACACTCTATCTGACACTTATGTAAATGATTTCCTTGGAAATATTTCTAAAGGCTCTTACCACGATTTATTAAAGTATAAGCTTGAAAAAAATGCCATTGCTGTTATAGGTGCACTTATAATTTTAATAATGGGATTTGTATTAACTGTTGTTACCATTACATTTAAAATTATGAAATCTCCTGTAACTTTTGATAATATCTCTTGCGGTATATTTATGATGACCGCAGCCAGTGCAATTATATTTAATTTTGATTTTGTAACCCTTATAGTAACCAATGGTTTTCTTGTTAATATGTGTAGTTTTGTTAACATTATTCTTATGCTTTTGTTTTTTATATCATATATGAAAACATATTTTAAAAACAAGCATTTAATTTATAGTACAAATATATTTTTATTTATTTGGTCAGGTTTAATATTAATCTTTTTTTTAACCCAAGCTACAGGACTGGTAGAGTATATAGTATTTTCACATTACATAATATACCCAAGTTTAATAATACTAGCCTCTTTAATACTATTTTTGATTATAGACTTTAGACAAAAAAACAGCGTATTAGAAATTATAAAATCCATATCTGGATTATTACTTTGTGTATCTGCAATTATAGAATTAACCTACAGAGCTAATTCAGGAATGTTTTTAGGTTATGTTTTTGAGGTAGGTATTCTTATTTATTCAATAATACAATTTATTATCATTATGACATTAACTAAAAAGAGTTTTATACAGGCGGCAAAATCCAAAAAAATGGAAAATGAGCTTTTACAAAGTAAAATATCTGTAATGTTAAGTCAAATACAACCTCATTTCTTATATAATACATTGGTAGTTATCAGACAGCTTTGTGATATTAACCCAAAAACCGCAAAGCAAGCAGTTACTGAATTTGCCAACTATTTGCGTGGCAACCTTGATTCTCTAACCCTTAACACTACTATTCCTTTTGAAAAAGAAATGGAGCACGTAGAAAACTATATATCTCTTGAAAAAAAGCGATTTGGTGATAAAATAAATGTAGAGTACGAAGTAGAAGTTACAGATTTTGAAGTACCTTCTTTAACAATACAAACAGTTGTTGAAAACGCTATTCGTCACGGTATAACAAAAAGACCTCAGGGCGGTACAGTAACCATACGTACAAGCGAAGACAGCAACAGCTACATTATAGAAATTCACGATAATGGTGTAGGTATGGACCTTACAAAACCGGTTCAACAAAACGACAACAGAAGCCATATAGGTATGGAGAATGTTAGAAATAGAGTAGAATCAATGTGCAACGGTTCTCTTCTTTTCGACAGTACACCTAATATTGGAACTACAGTATATATGACAATACCAAAAAGTAAAGCCCAACAAAATGCTTAACAAAAAATTTGTGGGGAATTACCTTAAAAAATATATCTAAATAACAGGAGGTATTTTTATAATGAATGTTATTGCAGTAGATGATGAAATATTTTCTTTAAATGATTTGGTGGAGGTATTAGGAGAGTGTTTACCTTACACTGAAATAGCCAGCTTTCAAGACACTAAAGAGGCATTAAAATACGCCAGAAGCAATAGTGTAGACATAGCTTTTTTAGACATAGAGATGAATAATATGTCCGGTATTCAGCTTGCAGGTCAACTATTGCAAATTAATGAAAAAACTAACATTATTTTTGTAACAGGCTATTCTGAATATGCACTGGAAGCATTTTCTGTTTACGCAAGCGGTTATATAATGAAGCCTGCCATAAAAAAAGATGTATTAACAGCACTTTCTAATTTACGTTATCCTGTAGAAGAAGCAAGACCAAAGGTATCTGCAAAAACCTTTAGCAATTTTGAAGCGTATGTAAATGATGTTCCTATACACTTTCCACGAGCAAAATCAAAAGAGCTTTTTGCATATCTTATACACAAAAACGGTACAGGCTGTTCATTAAAAGAGCTTGCCTCTGTATTATATGAAGATAAAGAGTATTCATCTTCCCTACAACATCAGCTACAAACCATTATAGCTACAATGATGAAAGCTCTTAATAACGAGGGTGTTGGGGATATTATAATAAAAAGATACAATCACCTTTCTGTAGATACCTCTAAAATAGATTGCGACTACTACAGATTTTTAAACGGAGATAAGGACGCAATAAACAACTATGCTGGTGAATATATGATGAACTATAGTTGGGGAGAATTTACTATCGGTTATCTTGACAGTAAAGCTTTTGGGAATACTTAATAAATAAAAACAAAAACTCGCAAAGTATTGAAAAATCAAACTTTGCGAGTTTCATTTGTTTAAATAACGATTGTTAAGATTTACTGTGGGTAATATGTGTAGCAAGCAAACTCTAATAAAAAACAAAAAGGCTTTTATTGTAGCTTAGTACAAATATTATATTTTATACATTAATTTCCACACTGCTACCGCCTGATTTATTTTTGGTTACAACAATTTGCTTGTCTATTTTTTCCTTTAATTCGCCAACATGAGAAATAATACCTACAAGTCTGTTTCCGTCAGAAAGCGATGCAAGTGCTTTGATAGATTGTTGCAAATCGTTTTCGCTAAGTGTGCCAAAGCCCTCGTCAACAAACATAGTGTCAAGCTGTATACCTCCTGCTGATGATTGAATTTCATCAGACATACCCAATGCAAGGGATAAAGAAGCTTTAAACGACTCTCCCCCTGAAAGTGAGTCTACACTTCTTTCACTACCATTGTAGTGGTCTATAACATCAAGCTCTAAACCACTTTGACTTCTTTTATTATCTGCACATAATCTTCTTTTAAGCTCGTACTGACCATCTGACATAACCATAAGTCTGGTATTAGCACGGGCTATAATTCTGTCAAAATAAGTCATTTGTACAAAGGTTTCAAATGCAATACGCTCTTTGCCTGTTATATTTCCATTTGCAGTGTCTGACAGTGCCTTTATCCATCTCAATTTTTCTTCCCACTCAGTAAGCTGAGTAAGGCTTTTTTCTGTATTTTCCAGTATTGCACTATTAGTGGTTATTCGGTTGTACACTGTTTTTTCTTTTTCTGTTGCTATTGTTTTTTGTGCAACAAGTTCTTGTTTTTGACTTTTTAACAAGTCAAGCTTGCTCTCTGTTAATGTTGACAACTGTTTTTTTAGTTGAATAATTCTGCCGTTAAGCTGATTAATTATTTGCTCACTTTTCAGATAACCCTTTTCGGCTTCATCAAAGGATTTTACCAGCTGTTCTTTTTCAGTTTTTAATTTTTTCAGGTAAGACATAGCTAGGTCTATTCCTTTAAACCTTAATTTTTCAGAGATAACCTTAACCTGTTTTTCTAATTCCTGTTTTTTAACAGTTTGTTCTAACAGATTTTCTTTGCATAGCATTAGGGCTTTTTCTATATCATCAGCTGTTTTTTCTTCTGTTGGAATAATTTTATCAAGATGAGTTTTTCTTTTTACAGCCTCTTCCTCCGCTAAAACACGCTTATTATAATCATTTATCTGATTAGACAATAATGTTAAAGCAGAGTTAATTTTTGGCATTACTTCGCCTTTTTCAACCTCTCCAAACAATTCTGAAATTTGATTATCTATCGCTGTTTTTTGGGCAAGTGCAGATCCTTTTATTTCTCCTGCAAGCTGGCTTTCTGCATTAACAACTTCACAAGCTTTTTCGTAATCCCTTTTTGCTTGTTTAAGTTGAGCCTCTGTAGGTGCTTGTGCAGATTTTTCTGCCTTACAGGGGTGATTAGTTGAACCACAAACAGGGCACGGTACCCCTTGAATAAGACTTTCCGCTAAAACACCTGCCTGTTCATCTAAAAATGCTTTATTCATAGCATTATATTTTTCTTGAAGTTGTTGTGCATTAGCACTTGCAGTTTTATATGTTTCGTGCACCGCTTTCAGCTTTTTGCAAAGCTTATTATATTTTTCAATATCTTTTATCAGTACACCAATGGCATTTTCTTTTAATTGTGCTAATTCTCGTTCTCTCAAAAGCTTTTCTTTTTGTTCACCTGCATTTTCAAGTAACTTTTGTTGCTTTTTTAAATTTTCAATTTTTTCAGCTATTTCCTTTAGCTTGTTCTCATTAATCTGATATTGATTTTTTTGCAGTGAAATGTTATTGGTAATATTTACAAGAGTTTTTCTTGAAGTCTCCAGCTCATTATATTGTGGCAATTCAGCTTCAAGTAAAGCAATTTCTTTATCAAGTTCCTCACGATAAGGTAGTTTTTCCTTTTGAGCATTAAAATGTTGCTTTTTTCGCTGACTATCAACCATACTTTGCTGTAATTCTTTTTCTGAGCTTTCTAAATTACTTTTAACACTATTATATTCCTCTGCCTTGAGAATATCCCCATTGATTTTTTCTAAGGTTTTTTCTATTATTTTCAATTCTTCATTAGTTGATAGCATAACTTTTTGGTCCTGTTGAATTAATTGTTTTGTTAAATCAACTACATCTTCAACAGGTATTCTGCCATTTTTAGCATTACCAACCTCTAAAGCATAAACATTTGATTGGTCGCACAATATTCCATTAATATATTGTTTTAGACTATTTTTTAATATTTCGCACTTTTTGTTAAGAGCATTGGATTCTTCAGCAAGCTTGCTTTCAAAGGTTTTATAATAGCCTGTTTTAAAAATTTCTCTAAAAATAGCCTGACGATTTTTAGTATCTGCAAGCAACAGCTTTAAAAAATCACCTTGAGCAATCATAGCTATTTGTGAAAATTGATTTCTATTTATACCCATTATATCCCTTATATGGTTATTTACATCTTTTACCTTTGTAATAACCCTACCATCAGGATATATAAGTGTTGCATCTGCCTTATGCTGAGTTGTTCCTCCTCCCCTTTTTGCAGGGCGGTCATATTCAGGATTTCTTTTTACTGTGTATACCTTATTACTGTAAGAAAAAGTCAGCTCAACTTCGGTGGGAGTTTCTGCATCTGCATATTTTGAACGAAGCATAGAGGGCTGACGATTGTCACCACTTGCTTCACCATAAAGAGCATAAGCTATAGCATCAAATATTGTAGTTTTTCCTGCACCTGTGTTGCCTGTTATTAAGTATAATCCTTTATTGCCTAGCTTTTCCATATCTAACTCTACCCTGCCGGCATAAGGACCAAATGCAGACATTATTAATTTAAGGGGTCTCATTACTCTTCCTCCCAAATTTCTTCCATAAGCTTTATTGCAAAATCAAACTGCTGTGGCGACAATGGTTGATTATTTTGAATTTGATAAAATTCTTCAAGCAACTCAATAGGACTTTTGCTTTCAATATGATTTTCTTTACTAATAACATTATTACTTCTTGTGCGTTTATTGTCATAATCTAACTTCATAAGATTAGGATATATCACCCTTAGCTTTCCTATAGCATCGGGGATATCCTCTTCATCTGTTAAGGTAATGTGCATATAATCATTTGTTTGAGTATTTATATAATTAGCTTTTGCAGTAAGCTCTAAATATGTTCCTTTGATTTCTCGTAAATCGTTTTTAGGAATTAAATTTATCTCCTTTATGGATAAATCTCCTTTTTCTCTCAACTGCACCACTGTTACAGATTTTTGGTGTTTAGCTTCTGAAAAAGAATATTTTAAAGGAGTACCGCAATAACGGATTTTTTCATTGCCTATTGTTTGTGGTTTATGAATATGACCTAGTGCAACATAATCAAAATTATTAAACACAACAGAGTCCACATTATCTGTACCACCTACTGAAATTTCCTCAGAATCGCAAGTAATTGCACCTGTAACAAATTGATGTGTTATAATAACGTTTCTTTCGTTATAGTCTATATTCATATTATCAATTGCAACTTTTACTGCGTCGGTATAACTGTTTATGTTACTTTCAGGGTAATATCTACGCACATTTGCAGGCTTTATAAAAGGTAACATATAAAAATTAACAGTGCCAAAATTGTCCTTTAGAGAAATAGGCTGTACAAAGCCATTATAAACAGGCGACATATATATACCACAATTATTCATAATATTACAGCCAAAAGCAATTCTTTCAGGAGAATCGTGATTACCGCTTATTACAAATGTATGTATATTACGTTTAGCAAGCTTTGACAGAAAGCTGTCAAAAAGCTGTACTGCCTCGGCAGGAGGAACACTTTTATCATAAACATCTCCAGCAATAACCACTGCCTGTGGTGCTTCTTCATCTATTATATTAATAATTTGGGTTAGTATATATTCTTGTTCCTCAAGCATAGAAAACTCATTTACTCGTTTTCCTATATGTAAATCTGAGAGATGTATAAACTTCATTGCGTTCTCCTTTTTATTATATAGTATTTAATATAATCCAATTTTTCGGCATACAATTGACATTTCTATCAATATTTTTAAGAAGATATTCTAGCATTAGAAGCCACGCAAAGTAAATTTGCGTGGCTTCTTCTTATTAGATTTATTATATTATTATAACGAAAATAACTTTAGAAAATAGCAACTACAGACACTTTCTCTTACATAGTTCTAAATAAAGAACCTAAAGAAAAATTATTCAGCTACCTCTTTATTTTTAGCCTGTGCTTCTTTCATAGCTTGTAGTTTAGCCATATTTAGCTGTCTTTTTGCCTCTCTTGCCTTTTCTTCCTCTGTCATTTCAGGCTGTGGCTCCTCTGTTTGTGGCTCCTCTACCTGTACTTCTACAGGCTGTGGCTCTTCTACTTGACTATATGGAACATAATCAAACTCGAAGATACTTACACTTAGAGGTGGTATTGTATAGATAACAGAATATGGCTTACCGTCTGCTTCTCTTTCCTCAGCAACCAGCTTCTCCTGATAATAATTGCCTGTACCACCGTACTTCATATCGTCACTATTAATAACTAGCTTGTACTCGCCTCTGCAAGGTACACCAATCATAAAGTTTTCGTGTGGACATGGTACAAAGTTGCAGATTATTAACAAGTGCTTTTCACCTGCACGCAATGGCTTACGAACAAAGCTAACTTCGCTGTGGCTCCAGTCGTTACAGTTCATCCACTCGAAACCATCGTATGTAAAGTCTTGCTGATAAAGAGCAGGATACTTTCTATATACAGCAAGTAAATCCTTTACAAATGTTTGCATATTCTTATTATTTTGGTTAGTGTCTATTAAATACCAGTCAAGCTCTTTGTTAGCATTCCATTCGTCATACTGAGCAAAGTCTTGTCCCATAAATAATAGCTTTTTACCTGGGTGACCAAACATAAAGCCATAAGCAGTTTTTAGGTTTGCAAACTTCTGCCAATCATCACCAGGCATTTTATTAATCATAGAACATTTACCATATACAACCTCGTCGTGAGAAAGTACAAGGATAAACTTTTCTGATGTAGCATAAACCATACTAAAGGTTAGCTCGTGGTGGTCGTGACATCTATAAATAGGGTCAGTTGACATATATCTTAGGAAGTCGTTCATCCAACCCATATTCCATTTTAGGTTAAATCCTAAACCATTATAGAATACAGGAGCAGTAATGCCTGCAAAAGAAGTTGACTCCTCTGCCATAATAGCTGTGCCAGGGTTACGCTGTGAGTTAATTGAATTTAGATGCTTTAAGAATTCAATAGCCTCTAGATTTTCTCTGCCACCATAGATATTAGGCAACCATTCGCCATCTTTCTTACCATAGTCAAGATAAAGCATTGAAGCAACTGCGTCAACACGCAAGCCATCAATGTGGAATTTCTCCAACCAGAACAAAGCACTACCAATAAGGAAGTTTCTAACCTCTGTTTTCTCGTAGTTGAAAATATATGTACCCCAGTCTGGGTGCTCGCCTCTGCGTACATCTGGATGCTCGTAAATAGGAGTACCGTCAAATCTAGCTAAACCGTGTGCATCTTTAGGGAAGTGAGCAGGTACCCAGTCTAGAATAACGCTTATTCCGTGATTATGCATATAATCAACAAAATACTGGAAATCCTCAGGTGAGCCAAAACGAGATGTAGGAGCATAATAACCTGTTACCTGATATCCCCAAGAACCGTCGAAAGGATGCTCAGAAATACCCATAAGCTCAATATGAGTGTAACCCATTTCATTGATATAAGCAGCAAGCTCAGGTGCAAGCTCACGATATGATAAAAACTCATCTCTATTTTCGCCTTTACGCTTCCAAGAACCAGGATGTAGCTCGTAAATAGCAACAGGCTCGGTATCAAAATCGGTTTGTCTTCTCTTAGTCATCCACTGACCGTCTGTCCAAACAAACTTAGATAAATCTGTAACAATAGAGGCTGTTTCAGGACGTTTTTGCTGATAGTTACCAAATGGGTCAGTTTTTGTAAGCACTGTACCCCACTGAGTCTTAATCTCGTACTTATACATATCCCCTTCTTGTACACCAGGAATAAATATCTCGAATATACCAACATTATACACCTTGTTCATTTGGTGCATTCTTCCGTCCCAACCATTAAAAGAGCCTACTACACTTACTCTTGCGGCATTAGGAGCCCAAACAGTAAACAAAGTACCCTCTACACCATCAATAACCTTTTTGTGAGCACCTAAAACATCAGACACACTATAAAGTGTACCATTACCAAACAAATAAGCGTCATCTGCACTTGTTTGAACAGGAAATCTGTAGCTATCCTCTGTTATGTATGGTTCACCCTCAAAAGGAGTAATCTCTAAATTATAAGGAGTTGAAGCATCACAGCCTAAAAATGCTGTAAATAAACCAGCTTCATCAACCTTAATAGCAGAAAACTTCTGTCCGCTACGCTTATCCACAACTGTTACAGCTTCTGCCTGTGGGTTATATACTGTTACAGTAACACCTCTATCGGTAAGGTGTGGACCTAAAATTCCGCCAGGAAATGCAGACTCTGAATTAATAACTCTCTCTGCATACTCATGGTTATATAAACTCTTGATATCTTCCATCTCTTCCTCCTGCTTTTAAATATAGTTATTTATCTATTAACATATATCTCATCAAGAATATACTAAGATACAATATAATTATATAGTATAATTCTTAATTTTGCAATAGAATAAAAAAAATTTTTGTTAAGATTTACTAATGAATTTATTGTAAAAAACAACAGATAAGTCCTTTTATCAACAATAAATACTTTTATCACACAATTAAATCCTACAACTTTTCAGATGTAAGTAATTATTTATACTTCTATCAATAAAAATAAGATTAATCAACAATATCCGCTAAAGCAACAGGACAAACTTTTTGTAAATCATCAATACTTAATTCCACTTGATAACCTATTTTTCCCGCACTGAAAATAATTTCGTCAAAATCCTGTGCTGTTATATGTGCAGTTGTTACATATTGCTTTTTCATACCTATAGGTGAGCAACCTCCGTGTATATAACCTGCCACTTTCAATAAATCCTTTTGGGGTATCATTTGTATAGATTTCTCCCCCACTGCCTGAGATGCTTTTTTCAAATTTAATTCCTTATTTACAGGTACCATAAAAACATAGTTATCCTTAGTTTTGCCACCAACAGTTACCAAAGTTTTAAAAACCTTGTCAGCATTTTGACCTAATATCTCCGCTATTTCTGTACCAGCAGTACAGCCTGTACTGCTGTAGTCATAGTGCTTATATGGGATTTTTGCCTTATCTAAAATTCTCATAACATTTGTTTTTACTTCTTTTGCCATAGTTATCACTACCTTTAACAAATCTAGTAGAATTATATAACACTGCAAAAATCTTTGCAACAAAAAAATCTATGTTACCGCAAAAACTACAGTAACACAGATTTTTACTCTATCTTATCCCTATACCACTATATATTTTTATAATACATTAATCCTTTTGGAACTCAAGAATGTCCCCTGCTTCACAATTAAGCACTTCGCAAATAGCTGCAAGTGTTGAAAAACGAATTGCAGTTACTTTGTTGTTTTTTATTTTAGACAAATTAACATTAGAAATTCCAACCTTTTCTGCAAGTTCGTTTAATGATATTTTTCTTTCAACCATCATACGGTCTAATCTTAGAATAATCTTACCCATAATACTACCACCTTATAAAAGTCCGTCAACATCTTTTTCAAGAGATGCACCATAAGTGAATATCTGTGTTAAACATAGCACAAGAACACCCATTGCAACGCTATCTAAATTTACAGTTGCTTCAACAAAAAATCCAACACCTGCACCTGTTGCTATTCCAATGATAAAGGTCATAATTATTCCTACAACAGGAACTGCTATAGAGAAAATACCAATCTCTTTTAACATTCTTATTATATCCTTTTGGAAAGGAGAATCGTTTTCAATTTTCTTTAATATAAGATATACATTTCTGAAAACCATAGCCATAAGAACAAAAATAATTAGTGCAGCAACGCAAAACAATGTAAGTATAGTCATATTAATTTCGCCACTTGGACTTGCTGCTGTAACTTCAAATCCGTATGTTGTAAGAGTTGGACCAAATTCTACTGCTCCCTTTGACAAAAAACCTAGTAGCTGATCCTTTGCAACAATAGAAGTAACTAACAAAAATGATATAAGTGCTACTCCCAGCCAATGTAACAATTCTAACCCTTTTGAAATAACCAAAGCAAACTTATTAAGAACTTTCATATTTTTTACCACCTTAATTAATATAAATTTTATCATCACCGGCTTCGATGACATTAGTATATCATAACACTTAACGTTTGTCAACTGATTTTTAATGTTTTTTGTTAATTATTTTATATTTTTTATTAAGTTTTATATCTTTGCGATTAATTATTTAATCACAAAGATTAATCATTTAATTGTTTACATTAATTGTTTTAAAATATATAAAACACAGACCACCTTGATGGTACAAAGTGGTCTGCAAATGTGAATTATAAATATGAAATTATCAAATTTTATCAGTTATCAAAGAATTTTGAATGTAGAGCAGAAACAGCTCTTTCTGCGTCTTCTGACTTAATAAGAACGGAGATTTTAATTTCACTTGTTGAAATCATCTGAATATTGATATCTGCATTATATAGAGCCTCAAACATCTTTGAAGCAAAACCAGAGTGGCTCTCCATACCTGCACCAACAATAGAAACCTTAGCAACATCTGTATCATAAATAACATTCTGAGCCTTTAGTGTTGGCATAAAGTCATCAATAACATTCTTAGCATCATCAATCTTATCCTTAGCAACAGTAAATGCAATGTCCTTAGTGCCGTCACGGCCAACAGACTGAAGAATAATATCTATATTTACATCCTTAGTAGCCAATTTTGAGAACATTTTAAATGCAAGACCTGGCTCGTCAGGTACGCCTACAACTGAAATTCTTGCGATGTCTGTATCCTTAGCTACACCGCTGATTAACATTCTTTCCACCTTTGGTGCCTCCTTAACAATAGTACCAGGTGCACAAGTCAAGCTTGAAAGCACCTCTAGTTCTAGATTATATTTTTTAGCAAGCTCTACACTTCTGTTATGCAATACCTGAGCACCTAGTGTAGCAAGCTCAAGCATTTCGTTATAAGAAACCTCTGTAAGCTTCTTTGCGTTTGGAATCTTTCTTGGGTCAGCAGTATATACACCCTCAACATCTGTATAAATCTGACATAAATCTGCGTGCAATGCACAAGCAAGTGCAACAGCACTTGTATCAGAACCGCCACGACCAAGTGTAGAAACATCGCCATAATTTGTTACGCCTTGGAAACCAGCTACAACAACAATTTTGTTGCTGTCAAGCTCTCTTTGTAGTCTTTCAGCGTCAATTGATTTAATTCTGGCATTTGTATGGGCAGAAGTTGTTTTAAAACCAGCCTGCCAACCTAAAAGAGAAACAACCGGACAACCGATTCTCTCGATAGCCATAGCTAAAAGTGAAATCGAAATCTGCTCACCAGCAGCTAACAACATATCCTTTTCTCTTTTTGAAGCATTTGGGTTAATCTCCATTTGCTTCTCAATCAGATCGTCTGTTGTATCGCCCTGAGCAGATACAACAACTACAACCTTGTTGCCTTTTTTGTAGGTATCTGTTACTATACGTGCAACATTGTTAACACGCTCTGCGTTTGCAACAGAACTACCACCGAATTTTTGTACTATAAGGCTCATCTGTGTAGCTCCTTTTTCTTTGAAATTGTCTACAAATTTTACTATTAAAATTTGTAGAACTATAATAAATATTTTAATATGATGAAGTCTAAAAGTCAATGTGTAAAAATACACATTGTTAAAGCTAATGTATCTTAAAAAAGTATATAAAAAGTATATTTATACTATAAAAATAACCATATATACAACAACATTAATCAAGCAAAATCTTAGCACCGCTACTATCAGCACTTAGCATTACAAATTTCCAGCCTTTACAGTTTTTATCCTCTAAAGACGCAATAGCGTGAGTTTCAAATTCTTGAGAATGTTTATCGTCTATTATTGCAATAATTGTTGGTCCTGCACCGCTTATATATGTGCCATAGGAACCAAGCTCGTAGCTTGTGCGAAAAACTGCATCTGCTCCCTTTATTAATGACATTCTGTATGGTTGATGTAACTGGTCTTGAACAGCTACTCTTAAATTTTCAAGTGAACCCGAAAATAAAGACGATGTCATAAGTGATGAACGTGACAAGTTATATACAGCTTGCTCCTTTGAATAGGTATCAGGCAGAACACTTCGTGCATATTCAGTGCTAAGTTCAAAAGGCGGAATAAACACACCAAAACGTATATTTTCAGCCACAGGTACACTTACACTGTACACCTTGCCACAATCTATTGCAGATGTAACCAATCCACCCATAAGTGCAGGGGTTGTATTATCAGGGTGACCTTCTATTTTAGAAGCAAGATTTACTAAATCCTTTTTTGTAAGAGGATTTCCTAAAAATCTATTAGCACCCACCAATCCTGCAACTATACAGGCAGAGCTACTACCTAATCCACGTGTCATAGGTATATTATTTTCTTGTATAATAGTAAGACCAGGTAAAGTTTTACCGCACTCTTTATATAAATACTCAGCTGACCAATAAATCAGGTTATTTTTATCTTTAGGAACATCAATACTATCCTTAGAAGATATTACGGTTTCGTCTGAAACCTCCATCCATACCTGATTATACATAGTCAGGGCAACGCCCAAACTATCAAAGCCTGAGCCTAGGTTTGCACTTGTTGCCGGTATTTGTATTCTTATCATTAAAGGTCACCTATTCTGATTGTGTTAATAACCTCAACGCCATTTTCTTTTAACTGAGCTAATTTCTCGTTAAACTCTTTAACTGTCATTGCATCTGTAGTAAATGCAAGCTCATTTTCAGGTGCATTCTTTCTCTTTAACTGTGAAACATTACCAAATACAGCCTTAGCAACCTTAATGTCGCCCATTGCTCTTACATACATTGCAGCTACGCTGTCTTCATAAGGTAATACATTGCTACCGTCGCAATCTTCCCAGAACTTATACTTCTTAGCTGACAAATGCTTTACGCAGTCAACAATATCTGCAACAACAGCACTTGCTGTTGGAAGCTTACCTGCACCCTTACCGTAGAATACAACATCACCTGTTGAGTCACCACGAACTAGGATACCATTAAATACATCATCAATACTAGATAGCTGGCTATCGTTGCTAACAAGCATAGGAGCAACAAAAATATCCAACATACCATTTTCAATATGCTTAACATCACCGATTAGCTTAATTACACCGCCCCACTGATTAGCATATTCAACATCTTCTAAAGATATGTTAGTTATACCCTCTGTATGTATATTATCTGGGTAAACATGCTTGCCGAATGCAAGTGAAGCAAGAATACAAATTTTTCTACAAGCATCGTGACCTTCAACGTCAGCAGATGGGTCACGCTCCGCATAGCCTAGCTGTTGTGCAAGAGCCAAAGCATCTTTAAATGACATAGACTCTGTAATCATCTTTGTAAGAATAAAGTTTGTTGTACCGTTTAGGATACCCGCAATCTCGTCAACATCGTTTGCTACAAGACAGTTGTTTAGAGGACGAATTATAGGAATACCGCCACCTACACTAGCCTCAAACAAAAAGCTTACATTGTTTTCTTTTGCAACAGCTAAAAGCTCAGCACCCTTTTTAGCAACAAGCTCTTTATTAGATGTTACAACGCTTTTACCAGCCTCTAAGCAACGCTTAACAAAGTCGAAAGCAGGGTTTACGCCACCCATAACCTCTGCAACAACCTTAATTTCATCGTCGTTTACAATATCGTTAAAATCCTTTGTAAATTTGTCAGCATAATCAAGGTCAGGAAATTCTCTTAAATCTAAAATACGCTTAATAGTAATATCCTTATGAACCTTTCTTTTTAAGCTATCGTTATGTGTAAGTAAAATCTCGGCTACACCTGAGCCTACTACACCGTGTCCTAAAATTGCAACCTGTATCATTGATTTGCACCTCTCATAAAATATTTTTAAAATTCATTATTAACCTGTTATAGTTGATGCGTTATCATTTGTAACCGCATCATTAACTGTGACATCACCACTTATAGATGTATCACCTGTACCTGTACCTGTATCTGATGAGCCATTATCTGTTACAATGTCGCTTGTAGTGTCATCTATAACAGGGCTATCTGTAGCTATTTCACCAGTAAAATCAGATGTTGTGTCATCGTCATAATCTGTTGTTGTATCGTCATAATCTTCTGAAGAATCGTCATAAGTGTCATCGGTATAATCACTGTCGTCACTATCCTCGTCCTCTTCTTCTTCGTCGCTGTATGAATCATAATAATCGTCATAATCATTATAATCATAGCTATAATTTGTATGATAACCTGAGCAATATTCAGGCACATTATCTTTCTTATAATAACCTTTGTAGGTTTTTGAGCAATAAGATGCTGCAAGCAAGCCTGTATTTGAACAGAACTGGTGTTCCTCCAAAGATTCGTCCAGCTTATACTCCTTGTGCTCCATATCGCTTAGATATTCCTCCATAAGCTCACGGAATATTGTAACAGCCGCAGAGAAAGTTGATTGTGAAAGTGAAGCAGGTGTGTCGTATCCTGTCCAAACCGCACAAGTAGCGTAAGGTGAAAGTCCACAGAACCAGTGGTCTTTATTGCTATCGGTTGTACCTGTTTTACCAAGAATATCCCAGCCATAAATTTTAGCTTCACCGGCACTTGTATGTGCAGGGTTATTGTTAACCACATTGTAGTTAAGCAATCTATTCATCATACTTGCTGTTTGTGATGAGTAAGCCTTTATAGGAATTTCTTCTCTATGGTCGATAATAACATTTCCGGAAGCATCTTCTACATAGTAGTAGGTGTATGAATCGTAAACTTTACCGCCATTACCCATATACTGGTATGCAGTAGCCATTTCTCTTACTGTTACACCACCGTTTAAACCACCAATAGACAATGCACCAAGGTTGTTAGCATCTTCTGTGGATAAATGTCTAAAGAACATCTTATTAATAGCCTGATTGTATGCACTCTTAGCACCAAGAAGATTCATTGTTTGAGCAGCTGTTGCGTTTGATGAACGCTCGATAGCATCAGGTAAAGTAATTTCTCCTAAATACTCACCGTATGAGTTGTTAGGACCTGCCACATAACCGCCATATTCGCCAATTTTCCATTCTTGAATAGGCTGGTCCATTACCATTGAAGAATAATGATAAATGTCTTCTTCAACAGCCATTGGATAAACTATTATTGGCTTAATTGAAGAACCAGGCTGTAGAGATGCTATATTAGCTCTATCCCATACAAGCATTTGTTCTTTCTTTTCTCGTCCACCAACTGTAGCAAGAACTCTACCGTCAAGGCTTGTCATAACCATTGCTATTTCACAGTTAGGGTCGTAAGGTGTTTCAAATTCCTGAATATATTTTTCGCAGAAACGCTGAAACTCCAAATCCATTGCACTATATATTTTTAAGCCACCTGAGTATATCTTGTTCATAGCCATATCTTCGCTAATACCAAGCTCCTCAACAAGCTCATTTTGCAAATCTCTTATAGTAGCCTCTAAATACCAGTTAGAAACATACTCTTCGTCTTCTACCTTATCTTCTTCTTTTTCCTGCTCTTTAACATTGTTTTCATAACCTACAAACTTCATATTGTCAGACTCTTTCATAGCCTTATCATATTCAGCCTTGGTTATTTTGCCTTGGTCATACATAGCATAGATAACAATGTCACGACGCTCTTTATTATCCTCAGGATAAATAAGAGGATTATACGCAGCAGGGTTTTGGGTAATACCTGCAATAGCCGCACACTCAGCTATGCTACATTCACTAATATCCTTAGCAAAATATAAATTTGCTGCTGCCTGTACACCCTGACAACTACTACCGTAGTTTACTATGTTAAGGTAAGCTTCTAGGATTTCATCTTTTGTATACTCTTTTTCAAGGTTAAGAGCCTTAAAAATTTCATTTAGCTTACGTGTAATACTAACCTGATTATTGCCTGTAATATTTTTTATAAGCTGTTGAGTAATTGTAGAACCACCATAGCTTGAATCGGAACCAAGATTAAGTACAGCACCTGCTGTTCTTACCCAGTCTACACCCTGATGGTCATAAAAACGCTTATCCTCAATAGCAACCTGTGCATCAATCATACACTTTGGTATGCTGTTTAGGTCAACCCATACTCTGTTTTCGGTACCGTGCAAGCGTTGATATTCAACAGGCTTACCCTCATCATTATATATATATATAAATGATGTTTGCTCCAGCTTTTCACTGGCAAGATCTATACCTGTTGGCTGACAAGCAAGCCCATACAGATAAATACACATTGCTGTACCTACAATTGTTCCTGATACAAATAGCACCATAAAAACTGTAGCTATGGTTTTCCACAACAAAGAGAAAAATCCTTTTGTACCGGCAACTGCAACAGACCCCGGTGTTATTCCACCGCTGTATTGATTTTTAATCCTTGCCATAAAAATCAAACCTCCAAGTTTTTTTACAATTCACATTTATTTCATATCAATATATAAATATAACCTTTAACATTATAGCACTAATAGAATAAAAAGAAAATGGTTTTTTATTTAATCTTTAAAAAATTCATAAATTTATTAATATATGAAGAAAATTTGGTTATAATTATGTATTTTTGTAGCAAAATAATAAAAAACACAGTGATTTTTATTTTCAAAAGTATTTGATTTTAACGCTAAGCCTAATTTAAGTAAAAATTACTATTTACAGAGTTGTTATATCCCCATATAAACAGCTTGTATATTGTTGCCTAAAGAATAACCATCCTACCACCATTTTGTCCTGTTGCAAAAACTAACATTAATATATGTAATAATCTAAAAATTATTAGACACGCTATAATATATATGCTTTAACTAAATCTTGATTTTATTAGTAGGTGATTTGTAATGAACAAGAAAAATATATTTATTGCTTTGCTTTTTACAATACTTATAGCAGTTTCTATAGGCACTGCTTTAGGGAGCAATCAAATTACTGCCGAAAATGTAAACACCCCAACCCAACCGACTACGGAAAAATACCACACCTATATAGTGCGTGAGCATAATGGTATGGTTGCTGTTTTTCAACAAGGAGAGGACAAGCCCTTTAAAATAACTGATACTTATGTGTCCTCTTTGCCTAATGCAGATAGGCAAAGTTTATCTAATGGTATACAGGTTAACACCAAAGAAGAACTGCGTAAGCTTTTAGAAGACCTTTGTAGTTAAAAAACATTAGGTAATATCACCAAACTTCACGTCTGAAATATATATAGTTTATACAATAGTTAAATATTATTTAATAAATTATAAAGTGTATTGACAAAATGTGGTATAGGGAATAAAATTAATTAGGTAATCAAAATAATTTATGATGTAATGTTCTGCTTGCAGAATATTCGACTTATTTTATCTGATTATTATTATAAGATAACCAAGGAGGAAGTATGGAGGATTCTTTTATCAGAAAATTTAACGATACTTTGTCTACCAGCTATGTTTTATATAACCGCATTGAACAGATTATGTTTAATAGCTCTAAACGCTTTAATCTGTCTGTAAGCGAGCTTACTATGCTGGAGGTTATAAATAAAAGTCCCGTTACAGGCAAAATGATTGGCGATATTGCCCACTGCCTTATGATAACACCATCTTCTGTAACCATTGCGGTAAACAGATTGGAGAAAAAGGGATATGTAGCCCGCCACAGAAGTGCAACAGATGGCAGGCAAGTATATGTTAATTTAACAGAAAAAGGCAGACACGCCGACAGAATACATAAACGTTTCAGAAAAAATATGGCTAAAGATATTGTTAGAGATATGACTCTGGAAGAAAAAAATATTCTGTTGAAATGTATTGAAAGAATGAACAACTTTCTACTAAGAAAGATTGCTAAAAGCTCATTTGAAAAAGATGGGCTAACTCATTCAGCATAACAAGAAAGGAATTAAAATATGAGTTTTAGTATACTTGGTACAGCTATGGCTGTTCCTGAATATGTTATGACAAACGATGAACTATCTACTATTGTAGACACAACAGATGAGTGGATTTCTACAAGAACAGGTATTAAAAGAAGAAGAGTTTGTAAAAGCGAAACAATGACAGAGCTTTGCGTAAAAGCGGCTAATGATGCTATGGCTGATGCAGGCATTACTGCAAAGGATTTAGATTTAATCATCTGTGCAACTTTACGTGGCGAATACATTACACCTTCTCAAGCTTGTGTAGTACAAGCTGAAATTGGTGCTAAATGCCCTGCTTTTGATATTAACGCAGCTTGCTCTGGTTTTATATATGCTATGGACGTAGCAGATGGTTTCTTTGCAAGAGGCAGAGTAGAAAAGGTGCTTGTTATTGCTTTAGACAATCTTACAAACATACTTGACTGGACAGACCGTTCTACATGTGTGCTATTTGGCGATGGTGGCGGTGCCGCTGTATTAGGTGTTGGTAACGGATTAAAAACTATTGACATTACAGCAAAGGGTGACATAGAAGTTTTAATATGCCCACGAGGAGAAAACACTTCTCCTTTCTATGAGCACGAATCTGAAAAACCTTACCTATATATGAATGGTCCTGAGGTTTACAAATTTGCTGTTGCTGCAATGGTTAAGGGAATTAAAAAGGCTATTAAAAATGCAGGTTTAACAGAAGACGATATCGACTGGGTTATTCCTCATCAGGCTAATATCAGAATTATTGATACAGCCATTGCAAAAACAGGTATTCCAGAAGAAAAATTCATTCGTACTATTGCAGATTACGGTAATACATCTGGCGGTAGCTGTGCAATAGCCTTGGCTGAATCTGCGGCTAAGGGTAAGTTTAAAAAAGGTGACAACATTGTGTTCTGTGCATTTGGTGCAGGCTTAACAACAGGTAGCTGTGTAATTACTTGGGATAAGGATTAATCCATTATATAATGTAAGAAAGGAAATACATAATTATGATAAGTACACCAATTAATGAATTGCTTAATATTAAATATCCTATTTTTCAGGGTGGTATGGCTTGGGTAGCAGATGCTTCTCTTGCTTCTGCTGTAAGTAACGCTGGCGGTCTTGGTATCATTGCCGCTATGAACTCAAACGGCGAACAGCTTAGAGCTGAAATTAAAAAATGTAAAGAGCTTACAGATAAGCCTTTTGGCGTAAATATTATGCTTATGAGTCCATTTGTAGAGGAAACTGCTAAGGTTGTAGCAGAGGAAAAAATTCCTGTAGTTACAACAGGTGCCGGTAACCCTGCAAGATTTATGGAAATGTGGTTAGATGCAGGTATTAAGGTCATTCCTGTAACTCCATCTGTTACACTTGCAAAAATGGCACAGAAAAACGGTGCTTTTGCAGTTATTGCCGAGGGTGGCGAGTCAGGTGGTCACGTTGGTGACATTACAACAATGGCTCTTGTTCCTCAAATTTGTGATGCTGTTGATATTCCTGTTATTGCCGCAGGTGGTATTGGTGACGGTAGAGGTATTGCCGCTTCATTTATGCTTGGTGCTGTTGGTGTTCAGCTAGGCACACGCTTCTTAGTTGCTAAGGAATGTACAATTAGCGAGGAGTACAAGAAAAAGGTATTAAAGGCTAAAGACATCGACACAGTTGTAACAGGTAAAAGACTTGGTCACCCTGTTCGTTCAATTAAAAACTCATTTACAAGAAATTATACAAAGTGCGAATACAACTGCACAGAGTACCCTGATGATGTATTAGAGCAGATGGGTGTTGGTATTTTAAGAAAGGCTGCAAGAGAGGGCGATGTATCTAACGGTTGCGTTCTTGCTGGTCAAATTGCAGGTATGGTTAAGAAAGAGCAAACCTGTAAAGAAATGATAGATGAAATGTTCGCAGAGGCTGAACAGGTATTAGGCGGTGCTTCAAAATGGGTAAAATAGCATTTGTTTTTTCAGGACAAGGTGCACAGTACACAGGTATGGGTAAAGAGCTTTATGATTGCTCACCAGCTGCTAAAGCTGTATTTGATATGGCTGACAGCATTCGCCCAAATACCTCTGAACAGTGCTTTACAGCTGAACAGGCTGAACTAAACAGAACAGTAAACACACAGCCTTGCGTATTTACTGCTGATTTAGCAGCTGCACAGGCAGTAGTTGAAAAGGGCATTAAACCAGACTTTGTTGCTGGCTTTTCTCTTGGCGAAATTGCAGCACTTGGTTTTTCAGGCATAATGAGCCACGAAGACGCTTTTAAACTTGTTTGTAAGCGTGGCGAATTAATGGATAAGGCTGCACAGGAAACTAAGGGTGCAATGGTAGCAGTAATGAAGCTATCACCTGAAAAGGTTGAAGAAATTGCAAGCAAGTTTGAAAACACATACCCTGTAAACTACAACAGTCAGGCTCAAATAGTTGTAGCAACAACTGAAGAAAACGTTGAGCCTTTAATGGAAGCTGTTAAAGCTGAAAAAGGACGAGCAAAGCAACTGGCTGTAAGCGGTGCTTTCCACTCACCTTTTATGCACAGTGCCGCAATGGGACTTGCTGAATATCTACAGGATAAAGAGTTAAGCTCCCCTATCGTGCCTGTATACAGTAATGTTACTGCACAGCCTTATGAGGGTGATTATAAAGAGTTAATAAAGCAACAGGTAGAAAGCCCTGTACAGTGGCTAAAAACTGTTGAAAATCTTATAGATTTAGGTGTAGACACATTTATTGAGGTTGGCGTTGGCAAAACACTTGCCAGCTTAATTAAGAAAATCAATAAAGATGTTACAGTTTATAATATTGAAAATAAAGAAACTTTAGATTTATTAAATGTTTAATTGGAGGAAATAATAATGAGTTTAGAGAATAAAACTGCCATAGTAACAGGTGCTTCAAGAGGTATTGGTTTAGCAGTTGCTAAAAAGCTTGCATCACAGGGTGCAAATATTGCTATTTTATATGTTGGTAATCCTGAAGAGGGCGAAAACGCTAAGAAAGAAATCGAGGCTATTGGTGTAAAGGTTGGTCTTTACTACTGTGATGTTTCTAATTATGAAGAGTCAAAAAAGACTATCGACCAAGTTATTGAAGAGTTTGGCGGTATAGATATTCTTGTTAACAATGCTGGTATCGTAAGAGATAAGCTAATCCTAAAAATGGAAGAAGCTGACTTTGATGCAGTAATTAATGTAAACCTAAAGGGTACATTCAATATGATTAAGCACACATATAATCACTTTATGAAAAAGCGTGCAGGTAGAATTGTTAACGTTGCTTCTGTTGTAGGTATTAACGGTAACGCTGGTCAGGCTAACTATTCAGCTTCTAAGGCTGGTGTTATTGGTATGACAAAGTCTGTTGCTAAAGAGCTTGCAGGCAGAGGTGTTACAGTAAATGCTGTTGCTCCTGGCTATATTATTACAGATATGACAAACGCACTAAGCGACAAGGTAAAAGATGCTATTGATGCTTCTATCCCAATGAAAAAGCGTGGTTTACCTGAAAATGTTGCTGATGCTATTGCTTTCCTATGCTCTGACGAGGCTTCTTATGTAACAGGTGAGGTTATCAGAGTAGACGGCGGTATGGCAATGTAATAACCATTTTGCATTTAATATATCAGAAAGGATATTTTACAAAATGAAAAGAGTTGTAGTTACAGGATTAGGTTGTATTTCTCCACTTGGTAACGACGTTGAAACAACCTGGAATAATATGGTTAACGGTGTATGTGGTATTGATTTTATTACCAGATTCGACACAGAAGACTGTAAAGCAAAAGTAGCTGGTGAGGTTAAAGATTTTGACCCACTTAAATATATGGAAAAAAAAGATTTAAGAAAAACTGACCTTTATGTTCAATACGCACTAGCAGCAGCACAACAGGCTGTTGAGGATAGTGGTATTATGGGCAATGTAGATGAAGACCGTTTTGGTGTTTATGTTGGTTCTGGTATTGGTGGTATGAGTACCTTTTATGACAATAGTGTAGGTTATCATACAGGTGGTTCAAGAAAGGTTTCTCCTCACTTTATTCCTATGATGATATCAAACATTGCGGCTGGTCAGGTAGCTATTAAATTTAACGCAAAGGGCGTTTGTGTGCCAATAGTAACAGCTTGTTCTACAGGTACACACGAGCTTGGCGAGGCTTACCGTGCTATTAAGCATGGCTATGCAGATGCAATTATCGCAGGTGGTAGCGAAGCAGCTATTACTCCTCTTACAGTAGCAGGCTTTGCAAACTGTAAAGCTTTAACATTAAGTCAAGACCCTAACAAGGCTTCTACCCCATTTGACAAAGACCGTAACGGTTTTGTTCTTGGCGAGGGTGCTGGTATGCTTATTCTTGAGGAATACGAACACGCTAAGGCTAGAGGTGCTAAAATTTACGCAGAGTTTGTTGGCTATGGTAACACTTGTGACGCTCACCACGTAACAGCACCAGACCCTGAGGCAGCAGGCAGTGCAAAGGCATTTTCTCTTGCTTTTGAAGAAGCTGGTCTAAAGGCTGACGAAAAGCTATATATTAACGCACACGGTACAAGTACACCTGCAAATGACAAGGGTGAAACTAAGGCTATTAAAATGGCTTTAGGTGAAAAAGCTTTCGACACATTAGTTAGCTCAACAAAATCTATGACAGGTCATATGCTTGGTGCAACAGGCGGTGTAGAAGCTATTGCAGCTATACTTGCTCTAAAAAATGATGTAGCACCACCTACAATTAACCTAACTGAGCCTGACGAGCTTTGCGACCTTAACTATTGTCAGAATAAAGCTGTAGAGGGCACAATAGATGTTTCAGCATCATCTACACTTGGTTTTGGTGGTCACAACGCTGTAGTTGTATTTAGAAAAGTTACAGATTAATATAAAAGTATATAGCAAATAACATTGTAAAAGCTATATTTGTTATTTGCTTTCCTATAAACAATACATAAATTTCTTATTATAACCTCTTATAAGAGAAAGGACATTAACAGAATGTATAGTATAGAAGAAATTAAAGATTTAATTGCTACACTTGATAATTCAAGTCTTACAAATCTTGAAATAACTTGTGAAAATGGCGAAAAATTATGTCTAAAGAAAAAAGTTGTAGTAAACAACATATCTACTGTAGCCCCTACAGTGCCTGTTGTTAATGCTACAATGGAAACACCAATAGCTAACACAAATACAGTTGCTACAGATGCTCCATCAGCAGAAGCTACTACTGCTGTACAGGGCAAAACTATCGACTGCCCTATGGTTGGTGTATTCTACACTTCTCCATCTCCTGATGCTCAGCCTTATGTAAAGGTTGGCTCTAAGGTAAATCAGGGTGATGTTTTATGTATTATTGAAGCAATGAAATTAATGAACGAGGTTACAGCCACCGAAAGCGGTACAATTAAAGAAATACTTGTTGAAAACGGTGACATTGTAAGTTTTGGACAGCCTTTGTTTGTTATTGAATAACAGGAGGAAATACAAATGAATCAAGAAGAAATCAAAAAGATTATTCCACACCGTGACAATATGCTACTTGTTGAAGAAGCAGAAAAAATAGATGAAGTTACATCAAAAGGTAAGTATACCGTAAAGGGTGACGAGTTCTTTTTACAGGGTCATTTTCCTGGTAACCCTGTTGTACCTGGTGTTATTCTTTGCGAAATGATGGCTCAAACAAGCTGTGTACTAATCTCAGACAGTGCTTCTAGCTCTACTCCATATTTCTCAAAAATGGATAATGTAAAGTTTAAAGAAAAAGTATTGCCAGGCGATACCCTTGAAACAATCTGTACTTTAACTAAAAGCAGAGGTGTGTTCTACTTTATAACAGCAAAGGGCTATGTAAAGGACAAGCTATGTGTACAGGCTGATTTTACAGTTGCTGTTGTACCTAACAAGGAATAATTTTTCTATATGTAAATTTATGATGTATTTATTAAAAAAATTCTTCAATGTTAGGAGTTGTGCAATTTGTTTTCTAAGATTTTAATAGCAAATCGTGGAGAAATTGCTGTAAGAGTTATAAGAGCATGCCGTGAAATGGGTATTTCTACTGTTGCAGTATACTCAGAAGCAGACAAAAACGCTATGCACGTGCAGTTAGCTGACGAAAGCTATTGCTTAGGCGGTCCACAGGTTGCAGACAGCTATTTGAATATGGCGGCTATTATAACTATAGCCATTGCAACAGGAGCACAGGCTATTCACCCAGGATATGGTCTGTTGTCTGAAAATGCAAAGTTTGTTTCTCTATGTGAACAATGCAACATTAAATTTATAGGTCCAAGTGCAGATATGATATCTTTACTTGGCGACAAGGATATGGCAAGAAAAACAATGCGTGAGGCTGGTGTACCTGTTACACCTGGCTGTGACATTGTTGAAACACTTGAAAAAGCAAGAGAAGAAGCAGAAAAAATTGGATTTCCGCTACTTATAAAAGCTCGTTCAGGTGGTGGTGGTCGTGGAATACGACTTGTTAACTCACTAGATGAGTTTGATAATGCTTATAATTCAGCATCTACAGAGGCAGCCGCTGCCTTTGGCGATGGTGCTGTATATATGGAAAAATTCCTAAAACCTGTAAAGCATATCGAAATGCAACTACTTGCAGACAAATATGGTAATGTAATTTGTTTAGGCGAGCGTGAATGTTCTGTTCAAAGAAAAAATCAGAAGTTAATTGAGGAGAGCCCCTCCCCTGCTATTACTCCTGAAATTCGTAAAGAAATGATGTCTGCTGCTAAAAAAGCTGCACTTGCAGTTAACTACGAAAATGCAGGCACTGTAGAATTTTTGCTGGATAAAGACAACAACTTCTACTTTATGGAAATGAATACTCGTTTACAGGTTGAGCACCCTGTAACAGAAATGGTTACAGGACATGATTTGGTTCAATGGCAAATAAGAATTGCCGCCGGTGCTATGCTTACTTTAACACAAGACAAGGTATTTATCCACGGACACGCTATTGAATGTCGAATTAACGCAGAAAATCCTGACCTTAATTTTAGACCATCTTGCGGTACAATTACAAGATTACACATTCCGGGTGGTCCATCTGTTAGATTTGATACAGCAATTTATCAGGATTATACTATTCCACCATTTTACGATTCAATGATTGGTAAATTAATAGTTCAGGCACGAACTAGAGATTATGCTATAAGAAAAATGAAAATGGCTTTAAGCGAGCTTAATATACACGGTTTAGACCATAACAGAGATTTACAGATAGAAATTTTATCTGATAAAGAATTTGTTAACGGTACATATACAACCGATTTTATGGAAAACCGTGAAAACAAAAATAAACCAAATAAATAAATTACAAAATAAAAGGTGTGGTATTCACGCCACACCTTTTAATAAATAAGAAAATTACAGTTATACTATAGCTTTAGTTATTTTAAAATTGTATAGTATAAAAACTGATATTATAAATTTAGTTTAGATTGGATGTTGCTTATGTTTAACAGCGAATTTTTTACCTTTCTAAAGCCAAAAAACGAGCTTGAGAAAATTGCATCTGAAAAAACAAACGACGAAGTAAAGCCTTATGTGCCCGATGCAATGTGGATAAAATGCCCTGACTGCAAAAGAATGTTACTTACAACCGACTTAGACGAAAATAAAAGGGTTTGCATACATTGTGGGCATCACTTTAGAGTGAATGCAAGAAAAAGAATAGAAATGATTGCTGACAAAGGCTCTTTTGATGAGTTAGATGCTGATTTATCATCAAAAAATATTATCGACTTCCCTAATTACAGCAAAAAGCTAGCCGCAGCCAAAAGCAGAAGCGGTGAAAATGAATCTGTTATCACAGGTGTTTGCACAATAAACGGATATAAGGTTGTTATTTTTGCCATGGACCCAAGCTTTATGATGGGCTCAATGGGTACTGTAACAGGTGAAAAAATAACAAGAGCCTTTGAATATGCTACTGAACATCAGCTTCCTGTGGTTGCATTTACACTTTCAGGTGGTGCAAGAATGCAAGAAGGTATATTATCTTTAATGCAAATGGCAAAAACCAGTGGTGCAGTTAAAAAGCACAGCGATGCAGGATTGCTTTATATTACCGTTTTAACCGACCCTACTACAGGTGGTGTAACAGCCAGCTTTGCTATGGAGGGGGATATTATACTGTCCGAACCAAAGGCACTGGTTGCATTTGCAGGCCCTAGAGTAATAGAACAAACAATTAGACAAAAGCTTCCAAAGGATTTCCAAACTGCTGAGTTTTTACAAGACAAAGGTTTTGTAGATGCAGTAGTAGACAGACGAGAAATGAAAAACACACTTACACGCTTACTTATAATGCACAATATAGAACACATTGATATTAATAAGGAGGTAGAGTAATGAGAGCATTTGACAGAGTTTCTGCGGCTCGTTCTGCTGATAGACTAACCACCTCTGATTTTATAGATGCACTTTTCGGAAACAGCTTTTTTGAGCTTCACGGTGACAGACGCTATGCCGACGATAAGGCTATAAAAGCAGGTATTGCAATGCTTGGCAATACACCTGTTACAGTTATTGGCTTAGATAAGGGTAAAAATACTAAAGAAAGAGTTGAAAAAAACTTTGGCTCTGCCCACCCTGAGGGATATCGAAAAGCTTTAAGACTGATGAAACAGGCTGAAAAGTTCAGACGACCTGTGCTATGCTTTGTAGACACAAGCGGTGCTTTTTGTGGTATTGGTGCTGAAGAAAGAGGTCAGGGACAAGCTATAGCAGAAAACCTTATGGAGATGATGACCCTAAAAACACCTATATTATCTATATTAATAGGTGAAGGTGGCAGTGGCGGTGCGTTGGCACTTGCTGTTGCTAACGAAGTATGGATGCTGGAAAACTCAGTATATTCTGTAATATCACCAGAAGGCTGTGCCAGTATTTTATGGAAAGACCCTGCTAAAACCCCTGAGGCTGCACAATGCTTGCGTTTAACTGCTAATGACTTATTTATAATGGATGTAATAGAAAGAATTATCAGAGAGCCAAAATCTGCCGACAGTCCACTATTTGAAAGCCTAAAAAATCTTATTTCTAACACCTTTGACAAGTATTTAATGATGTCTGACGAAGAATTGTTAGAACACCGTTATAATCGTTTTAGAAAATACGGTCAAAATACACAGGTTTTCAATTTTGATGAAAATTAAATTCTAATATATAAATTTTACACTTAAACAAAACCGAGTAATCCTTGTAAGGTTATTCGGTTTATTTTTTATATAATAG
>JAXJTR010000214.1:0-7845 GCA_036309465.1 Acutalibacteraceae bacterium | reverse complement strand
CCATATCTGCATCCCAAGTAATGTATTCAGGCTTAGGTTCATCTTGTGTGTTTCTTGGGAAATAATCTCCGATTTTCAGTACCCATTCTCCTGTTACATCATCTCTCTGCATAGCCGATTGTGGACCGGTCATACTTGGTTGTGCAAATTTATCTAAAACCTTACTTATTTGACTGATTCGCACCATTAGCTCTGATACCAAACTATCTACAGTTCTGTAATCATCTATACCGAATAGTCTGTCTGATGTTAGTAAATTACTTATGCGGTAAACAGGACAGCTATCAATATGTGTAGGAACTTGCATCTCTTCTTTTTTTGCTATATCTTTAGCTATTTTAAATTCACCGCTGTTCTTGCCTGATAAAAGATAATTTCTTTCCTCACATTCACTTGGCTCATCAGGACAATGTATTTGAACCTTTAATCCATAGCTTTCTTTTTTTCTGTCTGCTAGATAAATAAAAGCAAATACGTGAAATTTGAATTTATGTATATTATATGGGTCAACAACTGGAAACCATAATGCAGGACTTATCACATCTACATTTCCGTCTGATGTCAGCATTAATATTGTGTCGCCATATCTTGATATATCTAATGCCGAAGTGTACAGCTTGTCGAACAGATTTGTATTTGAAATAATATCATCAATTACCTTTTGCTTTTTATCATCTGCAACCGTGATTGACGGTTCTACACCAAATGCTAAATCAGAGGTCTTTAATGATATCAGTTTCTGATAATTTGCAATAACTGCATAGGAAATAACACTTCTAAAGTTACCGATAATGCGTTCTATTCGATTAAAATGTTCCTCATAAACTTCACCGTGCTTATCCTCGAATAATTTTCTATTCTCCTCGTACCTTAACAATCTGTTTATTGCACACGGTGGCGGAAAAGGTTTACCTATATCAAGCCACGATAAATCTGTAAGCATTTTTAGTACCTCCCCAAATTAACAACACCAATAGCACCATTGCGTTGTAGAATTGTATTGCAAAAATATCGTATATCGTCCATTGCGTGGTCATGTTCCTTAACAGGTCTGTCTTCACCTGTTTTTTCGGCGTGTTTTGTATCCCACACATATGACACAAATTCAGCAAATGTATTTTTACAGCAGTCATTAAATTGTATTTTCCCTTTTTTAATGCAATCTGCAGTATAACGAATACCGTCAAGAACATCATTGTTAGCTGAAATAACATTAAATTTACCTTTTCTGCGAATAAGGGTAATGAAGCTTGCAGCAGATGGGTCAACTATAATGGCTGTTGGATAAATGCCTGATGTAAGTTTTTCAAGTTCCTTGTAATATTCTTCATCAGTTTTCTGTCTGCCTTGTTTTCTGCCATCATAGTAATACTCATTTATCCTATACCAGCAATTTCCACACTTACCCCATAAGCCAGCTGAAAAAGGATTAAGAGTACCATAGTCAACGGACACATAATACTGGGTGTATCGTCTTTTTTCTGTCTTAACAACGTGTTGCTGTTTGTTAAACATTGGGTATATTAGACCCTCAGCTGCTACCCATAAGCCTAATATATAACGCTCATAGAATGTACCTGTGTACATATTTCGGTAACGCTCTTTAACCTCGTTGGAAAGCGTTAAATTGTCATTCATAGTAAAATGCAAATGAAGTGCCTTTTTATCATCAGCTTTTTCAAGCCACTCAGTATAAAACCAGTGATATGGGGTGTCAGGGTTACAGTTAAACCAAAATCTTGCACCCTCAACAGAACAACGACCTGTAGCCTGATTTACAAAGGATTGTGGCATAAGGGCAACCTCATCAAGTAGAACACCTGCAAGAGTAATACCCTGTATTAAGTCCTGCGAGCTCTCATCTTTGCCACCAAAGATATAAAAGCTGTTTTGAACACCGTTATTTTCTATTATGATAACATTCTCAGAACGCTTATCCTTAACCCTGTAACGTTTTCGTATCATTTGTAATAGCGGTGTAATTACATTTCGTCTGCAAGAGCCGACAGTTTTACCACAAATAGCAAAATTACATTCATTAAAGCTACTCATTGCCCACAGTATAAAGCTAAGACTCATACTCATTGTTTTACCGCTACGAATAGAACCATCTGCTATTATTGTGTTATATTTGTCAGCTATATTAGGTGTTGCCCACCAGCTTAACACCTGAAGCTGTTTTTTGCTAAATGGTTTAAACTTACTCACAAGCAAACACTCCCTTACCTGATTGCTTGATAATATCTAAAAGACCATCATCAGTAGTAACAACTTCTGTAGGCTTAAAATATTCTGCATATAACCTAACAGCTTGCATATTGCCTTTAATGCTTTCATTAAGTACTGTATTGCGTACAGCTGTAAGCTCTGATGTTTTGTATTTTTCAAGTACAGCATTGAGCTTTTTACGAAAGTCCTTTGATTTAAGCATTCCATAGCTGTTTACTAGGCTTTGTAAATCTTCAATAATATTAAATTCTGCCTTAGTATCTGTAGCCTTGAGTAGTGCCTCAAGTGTATCTAAAGTCTTTTTTCTTTTCATCCTTTCACCTCAATAAAAAAAGACATAGCTTCGCCATCAGACAGCTGTAACGCTGACTGTGTACAAAGCTATGTCGGCTATCTCCATAGCAGGGGACGAATCAACCCTGTATTTACAATAGCGTTTGTTATTTTTGTTCTATAAAAGACACTGTAACCTTTGTCTTAATCTTTGCTATACTAATTTCAATAACAGCTCTTCGCTGTCTTCTTTTATAGCCTATTAAACAATCCTTAAATTCATATAAAATACCATTTAACGGTATCAGCTTACCGTCCTCAAATCTCACTAATGATGCTGAACGCAACATATCAATCCGTCTGACTGCCATTATTTCTTCATCGCTAAGAGGAATAGGAGTCTTTCCACCACCGAGTATTTTAATAACACTAGAATGTTGGCATATACTATAATAATCAGACCACTTGTATTCAAGTTTTACAAAGACGTAACCACTGAAAATAACATCTACCTGTCTGTGCCAAATCCCCTTAAATCGTATCTGTTTATCCAACAATGGTACAAGCACCTTATAACCTTGCTGTTCAAGACAGTTTTTAACATCAATTTCTTTTCCGGTAGTAACTTGTAGAACATACCAACGTTTACTCATTAGCTTGCTCCTTTAATTTAGCACGCTGTTTATTGATTTCCTGTACTAGCTCATCATATAGTTTAGGATTGTCCTTGCGGAGATTTTCATATAATAAAGATTGGTTACCCTCAAGAGCAATCAGCTCATCAGACTTAACAGCAGTATCAACCTTTTTCTTATATGCTACTGCTCTTGCAAGTGCAGTAACATTTGCTATAATTGCCTCAGGTGTCGTATCCGTCCAGCTATCGTCACTGATAGTTGACAACGCATCCAAAGCCTTTTGGCTTGCTAATCGCAAAATAGCCTCTGCAGGGTCAAGGTCAGGGTAACGCTCTGTTTCAGCAAGTATCATTCTGAAATTTTCTTGTGCTATGCGAAGCTCGTTAGCACTAGCTAAAAATCGTTTTGCATATCTGCATACACTTGTTTCTGTAAGTTTAACTTCGTTTTCTGCGAGATATGCACATATTTCACGATATGTTTGTCCACTTAAAAGCATTTGGTCGACAGTATCTTTAAGAGCAGGATTAAGTTTATCTATAGTTCCCACAGCACGTCTTTTTCTGCTCATACATCCACCATCTCATCTTTTAATTTACCTGATAGTAGTTTAAGTCCTTTATCTGTGAGCTTGGCTTCAAGCTGTTCTATATTATAATCAGCAAGTGTGCCAAATGAATGGGATTTTATATCTCTTGATTTAATATATCCTGCTTCTGTTAGATAATTAATGCTATCCAACAACTCATCTTCCGGTATGTCATCTAAGGCATACTGTGCATCAGTTAGCCTTACATACCTATAACTTAGTAAATTGATAGTTCTCAACACACGACCGTTATTTTTAATACAACGACCTGTCTTGATTTTATCCATCTGTGTCATTTGGTTCATTCTCTCCTTGCCATTAATATTTCGTACATTTTGTCTATCTTTTCCTCAATCTTATTTTGTCTTTGCATAAACTCCTTACGTGTAAGGGAGTTAGATTTTATATCATCTACATCTTTCTGAAGTTTATCTAAACCCTTGTTAACGGCGTCCTTAAACTCCTTAAGCTCTTCTTTGCTAACGTATGTCTGCTTAATGTAGTTAATATCTTTTTCGTGTTCATCTTGTCGATTCATTGTGCGTTTCAAAAAATAACCGATTACACTTGTAACACCAGCGACAACTATCCCTAAAAACCACCATGTATCTGCTCCAAATTCCATAAACTCACCTCTAATACTATAAAAAATAAGGTATCATTAAGTTTTATCCATTAACTTAATGATACCTTTATTTTGTGAAATGCTGTATATGAAATATTTCAATAATTTATTTCACAATTTTTTAACTGTCATCAAAAAATGAAAGCTGACAGCCACTTAATCTTTTGTTTTCACGAGCAATTATTTCTCTTACCATTCGTTCAGTAAGCTTATATTCATTGGCTAAGCTTTTATAATTATAGCCATTGAATTTTTTTACAATGTTTAAATCTCTTTTTGCGTTTAATAGCTTATCCATTTTAGCGATGTATATTGTAGTGCCACCATAGATTTTAACCAACTGCAAATATGCTTCTATACCTATTATCTCTGCCAGCTCACGCTGATCACCTTGCAGGTCAGATAATTGTATTTCCACATTAACCACCTCTCATTGCTTTGCGTTCAGCTGAACGTACATAGGCTTTTAATATTTCAATAAGCCTGTTACCCTCGTTAAATCCAAGCCATTCAAAAGGTTTACTAGGAGTGCAATCAATATGTAGTTCCTTTTTTATAATACCACACAATCGTTCACCTTTAGTAGCTGTAACAGGTTCTAAGTCACATCCTATGAGTTGATACATCAAGTACCACACCTTGCGTTGCTGTCCTGCAGACATACCTTTTGCTGTATCTTTATGTTTAGCTTGCTTTTTTCGTCTTTGGCTGGGAACTGGAGGCACTTGCATTTGAGATATTTTCATACGAGATGTCAGCTCAGCTACAACCTTTTTATATTCATCTGCTGACAGTTGTTTTATACTTTCTTTTCCTGTAATACCATAAACAAGTTGATGAAGCATATCATCATTATGATTAGTGTTGTCAATCATATTTAATGTTGCACCCATACCGTAGATGCGTTGTATCTGAGCTGTACTTAACATATTTTATACCTCCACTAATGTTATTTTTGGTGTCTGCTCTACTACAAATGCTGCCTGAATTTTTTCAATTAGCTCTTCTATAGCATCTTGAGTATCAATTTTATTGACCTTACAAATAGTATTAAATTGTTGCCACACAGAAGCCTCCATAAGCAAATATGCGTAGTCCTGTGCCTGTGATTCTGACATTCCTGTAATTGTTATAAGGTTGTCTATATCCTTTTGATAGTTAGTACCTTTGCACTTTTTAGCAACAAGTTTAGCTGTTTTATCATCTAAACACATTGATTGAATAACTTCGTCTACTGTTGTATTAGATACAAAGTTACCTTGCCATATTCCTGCTACCAGTCTTTTTGCCGAAGCGGTAAGTTCTAACTTTGTTGTAGTTTTAACCATATCACTATATACAGTGCCAAATATCTGTGGCAACAAGCTCTCAAGAGTAATTTTAACGCTTTCGCTAATAGTTGCCTGTAAATTGCTCTCTGTACCCTCATACTTAATTGATTTATATTTAGTATTAGAAAGGTCTTCTTGTGCAGTTTTAAGTAAATCTGCTTCAATAGTGTCAGCTTCTTGCTTGAGTGTTGCAATCTCATTTTTTAATTCAGCAAGACGGTCAATACGTGTTGCTATTACTTCGTGTTTTGTTTTTAATGCAGTCAATGTATCAGTCATCACATATCACCGCCCTATGTATTTTAGTAGCACAACCATAGCAAATATCAATACCCATTACAGTTTTAACATTTTCAGCATTTCCACAAAAGTTACAAGTCTTCGTGTGTTTGCGTATTATTATTTCGTTACCGTTATGTTCTATATCAACTGCGTTTCCGGCAAACAATCCAGCTTGTGTGCGAAGCTGTTTTGGCAGTGTAATACTACCATTTCTGTTAATTTTCTTACTTGGCATATATAATTCCTCCTATTCTAAGTTAGTCCTCACTCTGCATTACTATGGGCTTGTGACCATTCGTAAAAATACGAGCTGCATTAAGGTGCGGAGATTACTCCGCTTTTTATTAATATTTTTCTAAAATCCTTATGTTTTTATATTTTCTCAAACACCCATTCAGGAAGTATTATTTTGTAATCATGCAACATTTCAAACTTCATTTCTTCTACTGTAAAGATACCTGAATCAACCAATAGTTTTACCGCCTGTTGCAATGCGAAGTCAGTAAAGTTCCCATTTTTGTCAAGTGCTGTCAAATCATCTACATCAACATACCCTCGAAAAAAATTAGTTGCTTTCCGTTTTAATGATACTGTCACTTAAAATACATTCTCCTTCTGTATTAGTTCAATATCACAGTTATTCTTAATAAAATGACTCTTTAATCTTCTAAATGATGTCCAATAAGGGCTGTAGTATATACGTGTGTTTTTCTCTTTAATTAGCTGTTGTTGCTTTTTGTTTTTTGTAAAGTTTTCTATTTCCTTTTTAGTAAAGAAACATTTTTTAGAAGGACACATAAATCTTTTAGCAACTTCCGAATTTTCATTTAAATATTCTGTTTTTATATAACCATTTACATATACAGCTATAACATTTTTCAAGGAATTTTTACTTTCTCTAAGTAATACAAGACTTATATCATATCCGTCAATTTTAAGTTTAACTCTACCGCCTAGAAAATCTGTGAGTTTGCTCTCAATATATTTCCAATCTTCAACAGTCATTATCCTCGTCCTCCAGCTTAGATTCTATGTAATCAATTACAGAACCAAACAGTTGTATTGTGATATACATAATAACAGCACTAAATATGCTAAATTCTACTATGATTTCAAGTATATATTTAGTCACATTTAACACCTCGTTGCCTCTGTATTGCTCTTATATCCTGAGGTTGTAGCTTTGTAGCTTCATATTCCGAAAGCTTACGCAAGCAGTCGCCAAGGGTAACTCCGTCTTTTATTTCAATTCTTCCTTGGTCAATTATCTGTGTGTACCACTTATGATAATTTTGTGGTTTCATAAACATATCACAGCAAGAAGGGTCGTTTTTACATCTGTTATCACAGCCTTCTTTACAGTAATAACAACAATAATTGCCATGCTTCTTATCGCAGTTGAAAATTTCGCACTGCTTGGTAACATTTACTATCATTAACTTCACTCCTTATTCTATATTCTCTGCTCTGTATTTATGTGGGCTTGCAACCACTTTTGATAATTCAAAAGCTACATTAAAGGTGGAGTTCCAAGCATTTTGGAACTCCGATATATTAAAAGAAGGAAAACTTATAAGCGATTTAATGTATATTTAACAACAGTTTTATGAGGCTTTTAACAATATTTGCATTGCCTTAGCCATAGCAACCAAACCTGCATAACTGATATCCTGGTTATCTACAGCGTTACTAAACAGATTGTGTGTACCTCTGATGCCTTGCTCTGAGCGTGCTATTTTTAACATAAGGTCAACCTCTTTAGTCTTACCAGTAATTGCAGGATAAAGTAATTCAATATCAGATGAAGTAATTTGTGAGGTATGTCTGACTTTAGATAGCTTTGTTCGGTTGATAATCTGTGCAAATGCTGCACGCCCT
>JAXJTR010000213.1:0-3307 GCA_036309465.1 Acutalibacteraceae bacterium | reverse complement strand
CCTACAATTACAGCATTTTTAGCCTTGGTGCGTTCAACATAGCTATGAATTGCAAGCGTATCCTCTACTGTTCTTAGTGTAAAAACCTTTTCACTGTTAATTCCAGACAAATTCGGTTTTACAGGCTTGGCTCCTGGTGATAACAGTAGCTTGTCATACATTTCGTTCCATTCTTCGCCTGTGAGCAGATTTTTTACTGTTACTGTCTTTTCAGAAGCATTAATGCCAGTCACTTCGTGATTTGTTTTAACGGAAATGCGAAATCTTGACCAGAAGCTTTCTGGTGTCTGAAGTGTTAGTTCATCAGAGTCAGAAATTACATCTCCTATATAATACGGAAGTCCACAATTTGCATAAGAAACATACCCTGTTTTTTCAAAGATTACTATTTCTGCATTCTCATTCAGACGACGAATTCTTGCTGTTGCTGTAGCTCCACCAGCCACTCCTCCAACAATTACTACCTTCATTTTCTACACCTCAGATTTTTCCTTGTATATTATGATTTCATCAATTTTTCTCTTTTGTATAGCCTTCCTTAACAAGCTCTTTATTTTCTTCTTTCGAAAACATACTCTGTTTCTGATGATAAATCATCTCTGAAAACATATCCTAATCTATTAAAATTCTTTATTTCAGCAGGATTTTCAATACAGTTTTCAGCCATATATCTTACCATTTCTCCTCGTGCCATTTTTGCATAGGTACCCTTTGTTACAAGCTTTCCATCAGATAATTCACAAAAGGTTACAGTAATATATGTATCTTCTGCTGACAGATATTTCTCGATACATTTTGAATATTCCTTAGAAGCAAGATTGATAATAATTCCACTTTCATCCCGAACATCCTTATACAGCAAATCTCCCCAATACTCATATAGATTTTTGGTGTTTCCTACGGTTGCCTTTGCCTGCATTTCTAAACGATATGGAGTTACTCCGTCCATTGCCTTTAAAGAGCCGTAAAATGCTGATAATATCCTTAAATGCTCCTGTACATAATCAAAATGTCCGTATTCAAATACTGCCGGTGCCATATACTTATAAGCAATTCCTTCGTATGATAAAATCGCTGGTGTAAGCTGATGATATAAATCCATATTCTCTAAACGCTGAATATTTTGCTCCAAAATCTTATCATTACATTTCCATAGCTTTTTCAAATCAGCCTCAGATTTCTGCTTTAACCATGCTAATATTTCAGTGGACTTATCAATAAATGCTGGTAAACCTGTTGGCTCTAGAGTGTCAACATTTATATTCATCTTTTTTGCAGGTGATAATATTATTTTCATTATTCTAATTCCTGCAGCATTTTTTCTGCATCCTCGGCTGCTTTAACCTTACCATTTGCTTTAACAATAATTCCTTGCTCATCAATAAGATATGTTGTTCTTACAACTCCCATAGAAACCTTGCCGTAATTCTTCTTTTCTTTCCATACATCGTATGCTTCAATCACTTTACGCTCTGGGTCTGCTAAAAGAGTAAATGTAAGTCCGTATTTCTCTACAAATTTCTTATGTGAAGCAACTGAATCCTTGCTGACTCCAAGCACAACTGCTCCTTTTTCTGTAAACTGAGGATGTCTTTCAGAGAATCCACACGCTTGCTTAGTACAGCCTGCTGTGCTATCCTTCGGATAAAAATATAAGATAACCTTTTTTCCTAGATAATCGCTTAGTTTATGCAACTCTCCATTCTGATCTGGCAATTCAAAATCAGGTGCCTTTGTTCCTACTTCTAACATAATATACCTCTTCTTTCTTAACAAGTTATAAATTTTATATTTTTGTATTAGTTAAAGTTGTTTTTTCACTTTCAATTATATCACTTAACAGGACTGCATACAATGTATATTTTCTGGGCTAAAAAACATCCTCTACATTAAATGTAAAGGATGTTTTTAAAGTTCTTTTACTCAATAATATTCAAAAGTATTCTTGATAATCTTTGAGGTAAGCTTTCTAAATTCTCAATATTCAAGAAATGATTTGAACCATAAAGCTTTTCTAGTCGCTCCTTATCACCATCAATTCCTGCCACAAGAAAGATAACACCTTCTTTTTCCATATTTTTTGAAAAATCATTAAGCTCCTGTAAAACACAGTCATAGTGACCATCGTAATTTTCGGCTGCTGGACATCCATCATTAATGTATATAAATATTTTTTTGACCTCCGAATTTCGTTGCTGCAACATTGCTTTAGAGATAACTTCCAAAGCAAGACCATCCCTGTTGCTACCCTCTCCGTTTAAATCCATTATACCACAAGGTAATAAGCTATCATCAATGATACATCTTCTTAAAACGCAATATTCCTTATTTCCTATATATCCTGTATTATGAGAAGTAACATTAATGGTAATATTATCCATACTCATACACGCTTCATACAATAGACAAGCTGTTTCTTTGGCTATTTCTATATTTCTGCCACACATTGAACCCGAATTGTCTATAAGTAATTCAAGATGAAAGGCTTTTCCTTTTTCGGGTGCTTTTGGAGTTTCAAAAACCTTTAAATCAGGTCTATAAGCTCTTCGTGCAACAAATTTTTTGCCATAATAATTATAATTGCTACCACGATTAATAGATTGCTGAATGGAGTCTAATGCATTTGCCATTTTACTAATATAAGGTGAAATCTTCTCCTTTAAATTTGAATAAAGGTGTCTGTTTGGATAATCTGTTGATACCTTTTGACATATAATTCCAACACCTTTATGTAAATCATTCGTTATAGAAGTTCTTACTGTTCCGATTAATTCAGCATCCGTTTTTTCTGTGACTTCCTGCTGGTGTTTTTCTCGAGCTTCTGCTTGAGCCTCTTCGATAGAATTCCCACTACCTCCAACAAAAGAACCTTCAGCTCGTTTTGCCAACTGTGATGAAGACTTCTCTTTGATTTCCTTTTCCGTTTTTTCCTTTGCCTCTTTAAGCTTTTGTTTAGCTTCAGCCTTCGAGCTGACTCCTGATGGAGATGTTTTTGTGCCAGCAGAGCTTTGGGTAGTGTTACCATTTCCTGCTTTTGTAGTTTGAGACGAGCTATTACTTGAAAGGTTTGAATTATCTTCTTCTATTTTCTCTTCAGGCAAAATTTCCTTTATGTAATCCCATAGGAAACAGGTAAGCTTAGTTGAACCGATAATTCTTTCAGATGAGTCTTCACAATAACAACAATCTTCTATAATATCAATAGCAGAATTGATACTGTCTCTTATCTCATCAGGCACATTATTTCCCCATAGGATTCGTTCTTGTGCTTTGTATGAAATAAGTGCATTGTGTATTGTATAAAATT
>JAXJTR010000212.1:0-6013 GCA_036309465.1 Acutalibacteraceae bacterium | reverse complement strand
CCCATGTTGACTCTGCTGAACCATCGAAGAAGTAAGCAGCAAATCTTGCATCTGCCTGCTTCCAATCTGCTGTTGGAACAAAGTAAATAGCGTTTGTATTTACTGGGTTTGTAACTGGCTCTGTTACTGGAACTGTTACAGGCTCTGTTACTGGAACTGTTACTGGTGTTGTTACTGGCTGTGTTGGCTCAACGATTGTTGTCCAAGTACCGTTACCATTATCCCAAACACCTTCAGCTAGTGTAAAGCAGTTACCCTCAACCTTTAGGTCAGCTGTCTGATTCCACTTAACACCGTTCTCCCAGTTGTTATCTGTTGTAGCTGGGTTCATTCTTGTGAAGATTACATTTGTAAAGCCTGTTGGCATTGAACCTACATACTTACCATCTGCTGTAGCTGATAGAGAAACCCAAGCCTCTTTGCCGTTACCATCGAAGAAGTAAGCAGCAAATCTAGCACTAGAATCTTTCCAGTTTGCTGATGGAACGAAGTAGATAGCGTTATCAACAACAGGATTTGTAACTGGCTCTGTTACTGGAGCTGTTACTGGTGTTGTTACTGGTGTTGTAACTGGCTCTGTTACTGGTGTTGTTACTGGTGTTGTTGGTGCAACTATTGCTGACCATGTACCATTACCATTGTCCCAAACGCCTTCAGCTAGTGTAAAGCACTGGTTCTCGATCTTTAGATCAGCTGTTTGGTTCCACTTAACACCATTATCCCAGCTGTTTGTTGTTGACTCTGGATTCATTCTTACGAAGATTACGTTAGTGTATTTGCTATCGTAATCAGCTGAATACATACCATTTGAACCTTCCTTTAAGGAAGCCCAAGCCTCGCTGCCGTTGTTATCAAAGAAATAAGCAGCAAATCTTGCATTTGCATCCTTCCAATTCTTTGATGGCACGAAATAGATTGTAGCTGTTTTTGCCTCGTCTGCGGCACTTACTGCGAAAGTACCACCAACCATAACTGTTGACATTAGCATTAGCACTGTCAAAATCATGGAGATGACTTTCTGAGATGTCTTAAATCTTGCCATTAGGAAATCTCTCCTTTAAAATATATTTTGGTTACCCTCGTAACCACTTTAATCATACAACTAAACGAAAAATAAATCTATTAGTTTTTTACATAATGTTTCATAAAATAATAAAATCTTTTTTTACTAGATATCGTAAAAGAAAAAAATTGTAATAATTTATAATGTTTAGTTAGTAATATTAACTAATATGTTTTATTAATTTTCCACAATACCGTGATAAAGTTTTTGTAACTTTTAATATTATACCTATTTTTAAGCAGTGCATTGAAGTTACTTTACTATCAGCAAAAATAAGAACAATAAAAAAGCAAAGCTATTTTATCCAAAACAGCTTTGCTTTTGTTATATTACTATTTAATTATTCTTACTTAGTAGCTTTCTTTTTGCCGAAAACAAAAATTGTAGCCAATGATGCACTCAATGTCATAAGCAATGCAACTGCATTAACATTATCGCTTGTTGCTACGCCATTTTTACCATCTTTACCCTCTGACTTAGTAGGTGCCTGTGTTGGTGCCTCTGTAGGTGCTGATGTTAGTGTCTGTGTTGGAGCTTCTGTAGGAGCTTCTGTAGGAACTTCTGTTGGAACTTCTGTTGGAGTTTCTATTGTTTCACCAAATAAATCCTCAATATCATCAAAATACTCTCTTAAAGCCTTTACATTATCAGCTGTAACCTTAAAAGTATCAACAGGTGCTGTAACAAATAAGCCTGAGTTTTCAGCATTTACAGTATAGTTACCCTCGTTATACTCTGCCTGTAATACCGGTAGATACTTATTTAAAGTATCATTAATCAACTTAGCTAGCTCTTCATCTGTACAATCCTCATAAAGAGAACTATCGTGGTCACCGTTTTCATCATACTGGAAGAACTCGTCAAATAGTGCACCATTAAATAGGTCACAATATCTAACTTCGTAATCAGCATTACTGTTAGGTAATGTTACAACCACACCACTCTCTGGCTTAACAATCTCAAAATTTCTAACTAAGCAAACAATCTTAGCATCTATATTCTTCAATAGGTCAAGCTGGTTAGCCATGTCGCCAGATTCAGAAGCCATTGCATCATAATCTAGACCTTGGTTTTCTAAAACATCTATCGCATCTATAGTAATTAGTTTTGTATCTGTTGGGATTACACCTGATACAGTTACACCAGTTTTTTCATCAACTAATGTCTGCTGTGTCATTTCTCCTTCACCCTCAACTAGAGGAGTTGCAGAAATAATATAATTGCCATCGCCTACCAAATTAACCTTGTAGTTGCCGTTAACATACTCAGCATCAATTTGTTGAGCCTTGCCTGTTTCATTATCTACATAGATAACACAACAATCAGCCTTGCCAGATGGTAGAAATGCTGTTACAGGTGTTTTAGCGAAATCAACCATTTGTAGTTGGCTGTCAAGTACACCTATTGAATAAACTTCTTCACAAAAATCTTTACCAATGCCTAAGCTTGCAAGATCCTCTTTCACAGGGAAAACCATACAATCATCTAGGTTTATTGCTTCGCTTTCCAATCTAATGCCTGAATACTCATCTTCAAAAGTACTTAACGCAACAGCTGTACCAACTATACCTGCCTTATCAACCGGTACATCAACAGCAGATGTACACACTGCACCCATACCTGCTACCAACATAGTAGCCATAATAATTGGTAAAACTTTCTTTCCTAATCTTTTTAACATAATAAATTCCTCCTAATGCACTACAGCGGTCTTATTACCACTGCTCAATAAATTTCTTTATAAGAAGAATCCTCATTTCCTTATAATGTCAATGAAAATTCACCTATTATATTATCAATAAAGAAAGATTTACTGTTTGTTAACAATTCAAATTACTATTTAATTAAAAATAAAGAATACAAGTGTTTTTTGAGAAGACAAAACATAAAAAACACCGCACAAAACCCATTTAAGATTTTATGCGGTGTTGGATTAATATATTATCATTTATTCATTTCTTTAAGCTTGGCACATATTTGGTTGGCACACATATATACATTACCGCCACCCATTGTTAAAATTAAATCACCTGACTTGGCGTTTGAGCACACATATTCTGTGATTTCGTCAAAGGTTTTTCTGTATACACTACCGTCAATTTTTGCACACAAATCCTCTGCATATATATTGTAGGTATTTGTTTCTCTTACAGGTAGTATTTCTGAGATAATAACCTCATCAGGAATAGAAAGAGCCTTTGCAAAATCATCTAACAGCATAAATGTTCTTGAAAAAGTATGTGGCTGGAAAACCGCCCAAACCTTATTAAAGCCCATAGCCATAGCAGAATTTAATGTAACAGTAAGCTCGGTTGGATGATGTGCAAAATCATCGGCAACTGTAATACCGTTTATCTCGCCTAAAACCTCAAAGCGTCTGTGTACACCTGTAAACATTTCTATACTTTTTGCAATATCCTGTGGGTTTGCACCAAGATACATTGCTACTGTTATAGCCGCCAAAGCATTCATTACATTATGTTTACCAGGCACATTTAGCTTAATTCTTGTTAAACACTCACCATTGTGCATTAAATCAAAGCTTTGTTTAACTCCACCGTCACAGCTATAATTTTCAGCATAGTAATCATTAGTTGAGTTAAATCCATAAAACAGCTTATCCAACTGTACATCGGCTGTGCAATCTACGCTGTTTTCGTCATCGCCATTGATAACCAACAGCTTTGAAGTTTGCTTTGCAAATTTATTAAAGGAGTTTTTAATATCATCTAAATCCTTAAAGAAGTCCAAATGGTCTGCTTCTACATTTGAAATTACAGAAATTGCAGGGTGTAGTTGTAAAAATGTGTTTACATATTCACAAGCCTCGCACACCATAATATCAGACTTACCCACTATACTGTTACCACCAATAAAAGGTAGCTTACCGCCTATAATTGCAGATGGGTCTTTTTTACAACCCATAAGTATTTGAGTAATCATTGCTGTTGTAGATGTTTTTCCGTGTGTACCTGCAACTGCTATACTGTCGCTATACTTATCAACAACAATGCCCAGCATTTCGCTTCTTTCCATAGTAGGTATTCCTTTTTCCTGTGCCGCCACACGCTCAGGATTAGTGCTTTTAATCGCTGCTGAATAAACAACCAAATCGGCACCCTCTACATTTTCAGCAAAATGACCCATATACACCTTTATGCCATAGCTTTTAATTCTGTCAAGAGTATCACCCTCGTTGCAATCTGAGCCTGTTATATTAAAGCCTCTTGAAAGCAATATTTCAGCCAATGGGCACATTCCTGAGCCACCTATACCGATAAAATGAATTGTTTTTATATTATCTAAAGAAAAATTACTCATTATTACAGTTCTCTCCTAATCGAATATAAATAACCTTTATACAATTACTATAATTATATTGCTATTTTAAAGAAAAATAAAGACCTATAATGAAATTTGTGCTATAATATACTAGGTGGTGTCTAAAAGCTTAAAACAACTGTCTATTTCTACTAATATTAAAAGCTGTAAAAGTTTTTGATAAGTAGTACGCCTATTGCACAGGAGATATAATTTTTATAAAAATCTGTAGACAGTTTTTATTTTAAATATATTTTTAACCACTTTATATAACTATCAAAACCATATAAGGATGTTGCTTGTGAATTTAAAAAAGAACGATGTTTATCAAACAGAAATAACAGGAATGACCACCGAAGGCAGTGGTGTTGGTAAAATAGACGGAACAGCAGTTTTTATAACTAACACTGCCCTAGGAGATGTAATAAAAACAAAAATAATAAAAACTTCTAAAAATTATGCTATTGGCAGAATTGAGGAGATTATAACTCCATCTGCCGACAGAATAGAGCCTGACTGTAAGTATTTTGCCCAGTGTGGTGGTTGTACTTATAGACATATCACCTACGAAGCAGAATGTAAAATTAAATATCAACGAGTAAAAGACGCTGTAACAAGAATAGGTGGTTTTGATACTCTTACAATTAACCCCATTGTTGCAGGGCAAAGTCGTAATTGCTATCGTAATAAATCTCAACTACCTGTAGGAACAGACAACAAAGGCAATCTAACAATGGGTTTCTATGCCTACCACAGTCACAGAATTGTAGACAGCAATAGCTGTAACCTACAGCCTGATGTTTTCACCCAAATAAGCACTATAGTAAGAGAATGGGCAATTAATAACAAAATTAAACCATACAACGAAGAAAAACATACAGGTTTATTAAGGCATTTATATATCCGCTATGCTGAAATCACCGGAGAAATTATGGTATGCCTTGTTATTAACGGAGATACCATTTCTCACACTGATACACTTATTGAATATCTAAAAGAAATAAACGGATTTAAAAGCCTACAGCTTAATATTAATAAAGACAAAACAAATGTTATTTTAGGTAAAAAGTGCATAACTTTATTCGGCACTGACTACATAACGGATATTTTATGCGGTTTAAAGTTTAATATTTCCCCACTTTCTTTTTATCAAGTAAACCGCACACAGGCGGAGAAGCTGTATTCTATCGCCCAAGAATTTGCACAGCTAAGCCCTAATGACATACTGCTGGATTTATACTGCGGAACAGGAACAATCGGCTTATCTATGGCACACAAGGTTAAAAAATTAGTAGGAGTTGAAATTATACCTCAAGCAATAGAAAACGCAAATAAAAACGCCCAACTTAATAATATATCAAATGCAGAATTTATATGTGCAGATGCTACAAAGGCGGCTATTAAGCTTGAAAAACAAGGCATAAAGCCAACGGTTATTATAGTAGACCCACCACGCAAGGGCTGTGACAAGCAATTAATAGAAACAATAAGCAATATGTCACCACAGCGTGTAGTGTATGTATCTTGCGATAGTGCTACAATGGCAAGGGATATAAAAATATTTGACCAATATGGTTACACCCCACAGCAAGTAACCCCTGTAGATATGTTCCCAGGGACAAGCCATGT
>JAXJTR010000211.1:0-3787 GCA_036309465.1 Acutalibacteraceae bacterium | reverse complement strand
GGTTTTGGTGGTTCGTCCTCATTACCTAAATACCCCCTAATACTTTAGCATATTTGTCTTTCTGTTGGTAAAAAACTTTAGCTAAAGTATAACACAGGATACTTTACGCTGTAAAGACCTGTGGCAGGGGAAACCCCTGCACCCCTTACAGGGGGCTTTGCCCCCTACAAAATCGCTTAAAGTCAAAAGCGATTTATCTTCCCCCAGTGGGGCGTTGCCCCACACCCCACACTCGCCGTGTGGCAGAGGTGGTAAGCATTTTGCTTACCACCTCTTACGAGGTAGTGTTACGCTCCACTCCGTCAAGGGACGGGTAGTATTTTTCTGCGAAAAATCTCCACCCTTAAACCCTTGACTGCGTTCTCGCTCAAGCTCAGAATCTGACCTCATCAGCTCTTTGAACGGTGGGGGGTTCAGGGGGGAAAGCCCTGAAAAGCAAGCTCCAGTGTAACCACCAAGAAGTGAAGTCGGCTTTTCTGGTACAATGAGCGAAGCGTAACGAGGAGCTGATGTTCTCATCAGCTCCTCGTTACGGTGTAGCCATTGCAACAGAAAAGTTCAGACAGTCAAGGGTTTAAGGGTGGAGATTTCCCAAAGGGAAATACTACCCGTCCCTTGACTGTCTGAAAGACGGAACGGAAATAGGTAGCAGTAAGTGGGTGTTAAGTCGGGGAGAGCTTGAGAGGGGAACGCTCTCAAATAATCAATGCAGAAAGCATTGATTATAGAAGAGAGTAAAAAAAAACAAAAACATCAAGAAATGGCTTAGCATAGCCATTTCTTAGTTTTTTATCGGTCTAATATAATATACTGAATAGTCTGGTATTGCATACTGTTTTGTTAATTTTAAATAGACTAAAATGTTGTATTAGTATAAACAACTTGACAATATTTAAAATATACTGTATAGTCTATTTAGATTTAACAAAACAGTTTGATTGCTAGAGTATAATGTTAAATTAAAACAGACTATAACTAAAAAGGAGAATAAAGTAATGGCAGAATATGATAAGAATTTAGAGTACATAAGTCAGACACAAACACTTGTAGGACAAAAAAAGAGAGAATTACTAGATACAGCTACTGGCGAAGTGATTTGGGTAGACCAAATTACTAAGAGAACATACGGAACAAAGAACTTTTGGAAATGTTATCTTATGGATTTTTTAACTGTACTAGGGATAATTGATAGTAAACAGTTAGATGTGTTTATCTACATCGTAGAGAATACCAGTCAAGGAAATAATATGTTTATTGGAACTTATTCAAAAATTGCGAAAGATGTTGGAGTATGCCGACAAACTATCGCAACCATTATGAAAAAGTTGCAAGAAAACAACTTCATAAAGAGGGTTCAAAATGGTGTTTGGTTAGTAAATCCGAACATTTTGATGAAAGGCAATGATACAAAGCGACAAATCCTACTGTCATACTATGAAAGCGAGGAACCAGTAGAACAGATTACATTTAGCCGAACTAAACAAAAAGCAATAGAACAAAGCTCTGCAGATACTGAAATGGAGCAAATGACATTAGCTTTGGAGGAAACAATAAATGAATTCTAATTGGAATGGAGCAGAAATCCTTTACCACTTCAATGATGAAAGCCACTCTTTTGAACTGTCAGACACTCAATTTGCAATAATTATAAAAATACTTGGACTAACTCTTAATCGTGATGGGAGTGTCAGTTGTTACTCTGATTTGACTTTAAATCAACTGATGAATATGAATGGCAACCCACTGAAGCTTGTAGAAAATAAAAAACAGGGACTTGATTAGTCCCTGTTTTTTTGTCAGATAACTAGCTTTCATCAGGTTCAGCACATCTGCAATCAAGTCCTAATGATTGAAACAAATCATTAATCTCTGAACGAAGCTCTAACATAGTTATGGCATCAAAGCCAGCTGATGCCATAATAGCTTGCTTCTTTTCTTTTAAATTAAAGTCAATTTGAACCCCCTTTTGTCCTTCGCTCTCGAAAGTAATTTCTCCTGTTTCAAAATCAAATGTTACTCTGTCCATTGTAATTCTCTCCTTTGCATTTTTTCACTATCAAAAGGTGGTTTTTGACTATCAAAACCCCGTTTTTGACTATCAAAACCTCCCATTTCAGTATCAAAACCTCCCATTTAGCCTAAAGTTTGCCCCTTTTGCTTGTTTTGGTTGTGCTTTTGTTCATACTTCTGAATAGCCTTATCAAGCAGAGCTTCCTCTGAAACTGGGCATTTAATAATTATTTCGTTATCGCTTTCAACTTGTGTCGATACACAACAAATGCCCCTTGTTATTTCCTCCAAAGCTGTCTGATTTAATGGAATACTCCGATAAGCATACTTCTTGTACTTCTCCTCAAGGTCTTTCTTGACTTGCTTCTTTAGGAGCTGTTCTCGACCTATACGCAAGGTTTTAGCTTCTTCTAACTCTGATTGAAGCTCTTTAACTGTATCTTTCAGTGTTTCGTTCTCAATTTTGAGTTCTTTAGCTCTCTTTTTCGTTTTAAGCGTGTTTTCAGCTGTTTTCTTCAATGACAAGTATTCTTCATAACTTACACCCTTTAACGCTCCTGTGAGGGTTTTTTTGCCATTTATAGCGTTTATTTCCTTTTGGTTTAAAATTTTACCCTTAAGCTCCTCAAGCTGTGTTTCTGCTTGCTTAGTTTTCTCCAGTGCTGTCTTGAGCTTGTAATCGGCAGTTTCGAGGTGTTCTCGTTTCTCATCAGAACGAACACCTCTTTGCAGACCGTACTTTGAACCAACAGAAGAAATAAACATATCTTGTTGTTCAATCAGAGCTTGACGAGTAAGGACAGCCTTTGCCGATAATCGCCCATCGGCTGTTACTGGCACGAAATTGAAGTGCATATGTGGTGTCTGTTCATCAAGATGAACAGTTGCAGAGATGATGTTCTCTTTTCCATATCGGTTCGCTAAGAAGTCATAGCTATCTTCAAAGAAACGCTTTTGTTCTTCTTCAGATAGTCCTCTGAAGAACGAATTATCCGAAGTCACCAAGACTTGAGCCATCACCACTGCGTCCTTACGGACTGCACGCTTCAGCTGAAGCTGTTCTATTCGTTCTTTAACAGCTTGATTAAAGTTCTTATTCTGTACTGGGTGCAAGTCGTAATTCAGACTAGAGCGTTTCCAGTCAATGTCGGGATTGGTGTGGCTCAAACCTTTTTGTCGGGTATCGTGTATCTGAATGCCCTTAACAGAGCCTTTGCCCATTTTCTGAACTCGACAGATTGCGAAACTCATATATTACAACTCCTTTATATTGACTTTTTTCGATTATGTTCGGTTATGCCCTCAAGCACCGAAGCTGTCAAGCTGTCACCTAGTAGCAGATTGAAGTCCAGTCTGATACCCCTGTTCTGATAGAACTCGACAAGCTCCGTAATCCTATGGATAGACGGAGAAACCTTGCCACACTCCCAGTAGGTGTAGGTGGAACGGTCGATGTGCAGAACCTCTGCAATCTGCTGTTGGGTAAGCTCGCAATAATCTCTCAGAGCTTTCAAGTTGCCTTTTAAAAATAGGTTTTGGTGGTTCGTCCTCATTACCTAAATACCCCCTAATACTTTAGCATATTTGTCTTTCTGTTGGTAAAAAACTTTAGCTAAAGTATAACACAGGATACTTTACGCTGTAAAGACCTGTGGCAGGGGACACCCCTGCACCCCGTTATGGTTCTTGCTTGTAACGAACAAGCAAGAAAAGAAAAGCACTGGAGCTGTGTGCCATCGGCAAAGCTCCAGTGCTTTTCTTACTTAGTGCGTAGAGT
>JAXJTR010000210.1:0-7957 GCA_036309465.1 Acutalibacteraceae bacterium | reverse complement strand
GTTTTCAATAGTATTGCCGGTATTGTGTAAATATAAATTATTATCTATTTGTAATTCCCTTGCTTTTTTTAGTAGGCAGTTTTTTAACATTTTAAAGCTATTGTTGTTTTCAATAGGAGTATTATATTTAGGGTGCTTGTTGTATGTACCTAATATTTTTTCTTGTTCACTGCACCACATATTGTAAAGCATTGTCATATCTGCCGATTTTTCTATTAAATCGTGTAATATACCATCTACTTGATTTTTTATATCCTGTGGCTGATATTTATAAAAATATTTACCTGTAGTGGGCATAGCTTTTGCTAAATCAATTAAACGACCTTGCAAATTCAAAAGAACATCGTTATCATACTGAGATAATGGATTATCATTTATTTTATCTACAAGTCTTTCCATTTCCTCTTTTATTTTATTGCGATATTCGGTTTGACTTACAAACGAGTGCTTAAGGTCATCTTTGAATATTTCATTAGCAAATGCAGATTTTATGCTTTTTATTCCTTTAGCGTTTATATACCCCTCTTTAGGGTCTGTGCTATATATAAAAAGATGGATATGAGGGTGATAGCCTGTGTTGTGCATACCGGCATACCATCTTAAATTTTCAAGTTTAATGTTATTCGCTTTTGCAATAGTATCTATTTGACTGCGTACTAATTGTTTCCAAGGGATTTGTGAGGAGTAACCTAGTCTGTCTGCATCTTCTCTGCGTAATGAAATAACGTGAGTCCATATACGTCCCTTGTGGTTTGATATTTCTTCCATTGCTTTCTCTAAATTTACATTTTCGGTAGATGAAAAAAGTCCGTGCTGTTGACTTTTTTCAATGTCAACAGACGGACGAGTTCCTACATAGCTTACTAACTCCGAGACACCTTCATCAAGTAATATCCCATTATCTAACAACAGCAGTTCAGATAGTCTTGTTATAAGCTCCGAAGCATTTGCCTTTGTTGGATTTTCTATATAATCTATGTATTCGTGGGTGTTTTTATAATCACGACATTCTTTCATCAGGATTTCCAGTGCGTTTTTCTGTTTATCGGTTGCATTACCCTCAATAATTGGGTTGTTATTATTAAAAGAAACAGACTCTCGGGTGCCTACATATTCTACCAAATTGGCGGTATGTGACTTTGTAAAAATATTTTTGTTTTCCTGTTGACCAGGCTGTGCAACTCTGAAATAACGACTGTTTAGAATTATGCTGGCACCCATATTTATCGCTCCTTAATAATCTGAATTAATTGCTTCAAGTATACTAATTGAACCGTGAGATTGCTTAACGCTATCAACAGCGGTTTTTCTCAGCTTTTCATATGTTTCTTTGCTCATTTGCAGGTCATTTGCCATTAAGCGTGTAAGCATATCCATTTCTACTGCTGACTTAAACTGCATTTTAGCAATGCGGTCTGATAGTTGCTTTAACTCTGAACTTATTTTACCACCATATATATCGCACAAATATTCTTGATTTAAACTATTTGTAAGATAAGAAAAGTAAAAGGTTATTGCACGCTCAAGTGCTGTATTTCTTGAAGTTGATTCTATCATTTTGCATATCATATCTAATTTTTTATATGTTGCCTTTGGTAGTACCATAGTTGTCTTTAATTTTTGATACTGGCTTACAGTTTTGTCAACCAGTTTATCTTGATTTAAGTATTCTGCCATATCTATTCTCCATATTCTTCTATAAAACTAAAATTTATATAATTACTTAAAGGGTAATAGCCAACAATATGTATATCGTTGTATTCAAATGTTCTTGTGGTAACTATGCTAATATCCCATTTTACACCTCCGTCCCCAACAACAGTAGTTATGGTTGTTCCCTCAACATCAACTACAATACCCATAAGGTCAGAGGCATTGCTTTCACAATTACTATTAAGAAATATAATATCACCAGGAAACGGAATATATTTATTTCCAAAGCTATAACCATACTCGAATTTGCCGGTGTTTTTACATTCCGCTAAAGCTGTATTGTTATCTGTATATTTTTTATAATAACCGCTATCTATATAACCAATTTTGTCACAACAGTAAGAAACAAATATACTGTCCCAGTTGCCATTTATAGGAGCATAACCTAAATAGGTTGTGTATTTTTTATTTACCTGAGATAAAGCATATTCAGCCATTTTATCACCATTGTTTGTAAGGTCTATATAGTTTGCAAACTCAATAATTTGCCTTCGTTCATCACTGCTGATAGATACAGATAGCTTTGTTTCTATGCGGTCGAAAAAGTCGTTATCATTCAATATAGATGTATATTTTTTTGATTCAGAGTTATATATAAACTCACTGTCTAATATTTTATTAACTGCAGTTTCCTTGTCTTTGTCATTATCAATGGTATTGCATAAAAAGAAATATGTAGCGTACATAATCTTTTCTTTGTATTGCTCACTTTCAAGATTAGGCAATATTTCTACTACTAATCGTGGTCGAAAATATTTTACTATTTCTTGAACAGTTATTTGTGAGCTTCTATAATTAGTTATGCTGCTACAGCTCATAAGGAGTACAAGAAATAATACAACTATCACAATAATTATTTTCTTGTTATTCTTTAATAATAGTTGTTTTACAAATACAGACATTATTTGCCCCCTGCTGTACCAAATAATTTTGCAATATGTGGCGGTGCAACTACTTTTAGATGATAGCGTTCCATACCGCACATATACAAACAATGACCTTGGTTTGGGTATCTTATAATATTGTACTCACTTTTAGTTGCACCGAAAAATCTAATATACTCATCTCCGTCAATATCGCCTGGATAGAATAATAATTTATGGGTAGGTGTAGATACAATAGGTTTTGTGTAGCTTGAAATTTTAGGGTCGCAAAAATCCTCAGGATTTTGACTTGCTAAAACAACATTACTGTTACGCTTTCTGCCTCGTTTAACAAAGGAACGAACATAGGACAATGCGATTGTGTTTTTTAGAAATTCGTGAAACTCATCAAACATTACTACACACTCGCCCTCAGTAAGGAATTTGTGGCTCATATATGAAAGGATATTGAAAAACATAGCGTTTTTAAGATTTTCATTAGTTTCAAGCATTTCTTTAACATTAAACACGATATGGTCTGAATTTGGTATATTGGTATGTCCGTTAAAAAATATTGACTCAGAGCCAACACAAATACTGTTAAGTGATAATGACAATGAACGAAGCATATCAAGGGTATATAAACTATTAGGGTTATAGCTTTCAAATTCTTCAACAATAAGTTTGTGTAGGTCTGACAATATTGGATAATCGGTTGGTTGCAATAGCTCGAAATTTGTGGTTTCATCAATTCCAAATTGACTATATAGCTTTGATAAAATGATTTCCAGTGTATCTAATTCGTTAGATGTAATCTCAGGCTTATATGAACCAAAAAAGTCCCTTAGGAAAGCTATATGTTGGCTTAGTCTACTATTTTTCAAAAAAGCCTGTGGTACTTCTGTGTCTTTAATGTCATTAACACTTTCTCCGTTTGACCATATTTTAGGCTCAAGAATATTTATGATGTATTCACCGGACATCATATTCATAACTGTACCGCCGAGTTTTTGCGTAAGTTCTTCATATTCGTTTTCAGGGTCGCATATATACAATTTTTTGCCTGCCATTCTAAAAATCGTTTCTATGTTTTTGCATAGATAAGATTTACCTTGTCCGCTGTTACCCAGTATCAGTATATGTCCGTTTGTTTTGTCACTGGTTCGCAAGTCAAAGTTTACGAGTATATTACTGCCATTGTTATCCTTACCAATGTAAAATCCCTGAGGGTCAGCCTTACCACTATAGGAAAAAGGATAAAGGTTAGCCACTGATGAGGCAGGGAGAACACGCTCGAATTGTGAGAAAAATCTATTTCTTCCAAAAGGCTGTACACTTTGAAAGCCCTCTTTTTGCTTTAGCTTTAATTCATCAACAGCCATATTCTGTGCGTTAATAGAGGACTTAACTTCTTCCTGTAATGCCGAGAGCTTTTCCTGACTATGTGCAATCATTTCTATAAATACAGCACAGTGTAGCAAAGGTTCTTTTGACTTGTGCATTCGCCTTATAATAGACTGTATGTCATTTATGTTTTCCTCTGCCTCTGTATTTTCTTTTACACCTGATGAACTACTTTGTTTAAGCCTATTTCTTCTTTCTGCTTTTTTGATGTAATTGTTAGCATCCATTCTGCTTACTTCACGCACATAAATGTGTAAGGTTACACCATCCATTTCTCCTAGCTCTCTAAACAACGCAAGTTGAGATGTAACAGTTGGATAAGACCTTATAGCCCATACACAACGATATGTGTTACCTAAAATATAGCTGTCAGGATAAAATTTGATTACTGACGGAGCAATAATATCAAGAAACGGTTTTATCTCCTCTGTAGCGAGTAGCTCTCTATCAGACTTTATACTAACGGTATTCTGTTTAGATTTACTTTTAGCCATATTAATCAACCTCCTGTTCTAAGTATTTTAATCCATCATAATCGCTATAGTCCTCATTAAGGGCATTGTCATAATAGATTGTAAGTATTCTCTTGTAATCCTCATCTTGGGCTATTCTAACAACAAAGTTACCGTCTGTAAGCTGTTGAATTATTCGATTAACAGAATTTCTTATGGTTTCATTTGATGTTCCTCTGTTAAAGGTTGCTAACAAAAAGAACTCCCGGTTAGTTGCCATATTAACTCTTATGTCTTTCAAAAAGTCTATTTCCTTTAACAAAAGGTTTTTAAGAACAGGGTTAGTTTCTTCTTCGTGCCTATCTATTAAATATTGAATATTATTGTCATAATTTTGTGTGCTGTTTACGCAAAGCATTTCAATATTAGGCACCGCTTTTTGCACATTTGTAAGTGCTATAATTTTGCTGTTTATTATATTGTCGCTTAAAACACAAAGATTTGTAGGTTGGATAATTATTGCGATTTTAATTTTACCGTTAAACAAATGGAGGCTATCATCTTTTACAGATGACACCTCCATAAGTTGCCTTGTACTTTGTAGTTTTTTAGACTGCTTTCTTTTATCGAAAAAGCTCATTCATCTATCCTCCAGAAAAAAGTTTGCTGACCTGTTATCGCATAATTTACAAGAGTTTTAATATACTCATAAACGGAATAGTCCGAATCTGCAAGTCTGATTGTAAAAAAGGCAAATGTGGCAGATACCACTAAAGGAATATACAAACTAGTCCACAAAAATAACAAAAAAGAAGCTATTAATGAACAAAACACAATAACAGCATCTCTTGCTTTCCATACAAGAATAACAGCATCTTTATTTAGATTGTCAGGATAATAAAATTCTTCCATTTCTACATACTCTCCTTTATTTTTTGTTCATTCTCTTTCTTATTTCTCTGTCTATAGATTTATTTGCTATTTTATTAATTGCATTGCTTCCACCGCTGAATGTACCACTTGCACCTCTTATAATACCGCTGGCTACCATAAGACCACCTGAAATATTGCCTTTTATAGATGTATCTAAACTAAACTGTTGTGCAATTTTAGGTACCATATTGGCAGCAAACATTGTGCCTATTCCTGAGAAAAAAGTAACTAATCCTGTACCTGTAGAAAAGATATAAAAGCCTGTGAGCAATAACAAATTCTGCATAAAGTGGGTAAAAACTAAACCTATTACCTGTTTACACCAACCTGTGGCTGAGTCTAAATAGCCTCTTGGTATTGAAAAAGCGTGGAAAACACCTACTAAAATTAATGTTAATAATGCACCGGCTCTTGAGATATTTGACATTACAACACCAAACCCGAAAACAATAACAAGTATTACAGCAATTAAACCAATAAACACATTAGTTGATGAGGCAGTGGTAGTTGTTATAACTGCTGAAAATCCTAAGCTTTGTGTTAGATTTTCAGCCCAGCTTAATCCGGAAGTATAATTTGCAAACTCAAACAATACAGAATATAACCCACCAGACATATTCTTAGCCATATCTGAACATACTCCTGAGAAAAAGTTTATCAGCATAATAGGAATAGAAGCAAAACAACTACAGAATATAAAACCCTTAGCTGTATTAAAGCTAAGTTTTACCCATCCGTCACCATCACCTGAAGATTGAGCTTCAATAATATATTCTAACAAAGCAATTACAAAGCCTGCAGAAAATAATACCCAGCCTAGAGTTCTAAAACTTGATACTATACTGACTATAAAATTACGAGAAAATAAATCTAAGATTCCATAGCGGAATATTTCTAAATAGATAGCCAGAAAGGAGCTGACCAACTGGGACAGTCGTTCAGCTCCTGAATTATAAAAGAAATCCATAGGTATATATCACTCCTTAGCCAAGCATACCCCACATCCACGCAGTGCCAGTTGTTGATATGATTATGCCTGCAATAAGTAGTATAATTGGAACATATTCAATATCATCACTCGACCCTGAGCGATAGGAACGATAAATAGTTGCCAATCTGATTACTAAAATAATAACTAAAACTACCGCTATTAAACCTAAAATACCACCGGCTATAGATTTGATATTAGTTATTATATCCTTTATAGCATTGTTAATAGGGGTTGCAATATCAATAGCGCCTGCTGGTACGATTGAAACAACAGCAAGTATAATCAAAACTGTTGCTACTGTTATTATGTTTTTGGTTTTTGGTGAGGATAGCTTTTTTATTATGTTTTTCATTTGTAAAATCTCCTTTTATATAATTATTCTGTTACTATAACGGTGCATTGTAGTGTTACACTGTAGCCCTTAGGCTTTGCATATATTGTTGCAGTACCCTTTTTACAACCGGCAATAACAACAGTGTTGAAATCTGCGGATACAAATTTAATAACACTGCTGTTATCCAAGTTCCAATCAATTCCCTTTGAACTTAATCCTGGTGGAAATATAATCTCCAACTCTTCATTATTACCAGTAGATAAGTGTAATGTTGATTTAGAAATTGATATGTCCTTTTCTGTATATTGAGTTATGTAATTATTTGTATTACTTGTAGGCTCTGCTGTGGCAACCTCTTGAGGGATGTAGGGTTCAGATTGACCATAACTGTTTTCAGGGTACACAGGAACATACACCGTATGATATTCTTTTTGGATTATAGTTGTAGGTGGTTCAGTAATAACCATTTGGGTAAATTCTTCTTTGACACTTTCTGTAGGTTTTTTCGTAGGCTTTTCTGTTGTTTTTTCAGTTGTCTTTTCCGTAGCCTTTTCTGTTTGCTTTTCGGTAGATTGTTGGGTGACCTTTTGGGTGGATTTTTCAGTACCAATTTGATAGGTAGGTTGTTCTTCAACAACTGTTTTTTGAAAAACAGTTGTTGAAGCTTCTAATGTTGGAGTATTAACAAGAGAATTTTCGATACCATTAAAATGAATTTCCAAAATTGTAAAAATAGTACCCACTAAAACAATTACAAAAGCACCTATAAAGTACGGAACTTTCTTAAATTCTTTTTCTTCTCTGCTTTTATTCATCATACTTTTTTCTACCACTAATAATGATAATTCCCAGACAAATAACGGTAATCACTGTTGCAATAACAGCATAAACAGTTGTATCATCTCCGGTAGAAATAACATCACCTGGTACATCACTAGATATTTTATCTTTGTCAATATCTGTATCAATGTCATCTCCAGGTTTTGTTGGAGGTTCTTTATCTGTAAAGGTTATTGTCTGATTTTTGTCATTAATATCTGTATGGGTAGCAATCAGGTTTTCCTCATAGTAAATATTTTCAAATACAACAACTGACTTGTTATTTAATGCAGAGCTGTCAAAGGTAAACTCAACATCAACGCTACCGTTCTCGGTGGTTGCCTTAAAGGTCTTTGTGGCTGTTACTTGCTTGCCACCAACAAGAAGTGCCTTACCTGTTTCTTTGCTCATAAGCACACCTGTTACAGTGTACTCTTTGCCAATGATT
>JAXJTR010000209.1:0-7741 GCA_036309465.1 Acutalibacteraceae bacterium | reverse complement strand
TTTCCTTCATACGAGGGTCACGAGTTAAGAAGCCAGCTTTCTTAAGTGCTGATCTTAGGTTTTCGCTATCGTACTGTAGAAGTGCTCTTGAAATACCGTGACGGATAGCACCAGCCTGACCTGTAACGCCGCCACCTGCAACTCTACATACTACGTCGAACTTCTCTGTTGTTTCTGTTAATTCAAGAGGCTGACGAACGATTAGCTTTAGTGTTTCAAGACCGAAATACTCATCGATATCTCTGTCGTTAATTGTGATTTTACCAGTACCCTGATAAAGTCTAACTCTTGCTACAGAACTCTTTCTTCTACCTGTTCCGTAAAAATGTGGTTTCTTATCGTACATTTATATTGCCTCCTTCCTTATTTATCCCAAGCCTCAGGCTTCTGTGCCTGATGGTTGTGCTCTGTGCCGTTAACTAGCTTTAGTCTTAGCATAGCAGCTCTGCCGATTGTATTTGATGGAATCATACCCTTAACAGCTAGTTCCATAGCCTTCTCTGGCTTTGTAGCCATAAGTGTATCATATCTTGTAGCCTTTAGGTGACCTACATAACCTGTGTGACGATACCAGTGCTTCTGTGTTAGCTTGTTACCTGTTAGAACAGCCTTATCACAGTTGATGATAATAACATAGTCGCCGCAGTCAACATGTGGTGTGTAAGTAGCCTTGTGCTTACCTCTTAGAAGAACAGCAGCCTGAGCAGCAGTTCTACCTAGTGGCTTACCAGCAGCATCAAGTACATACCACTTGCGTTCTACTTCGCCTTTTTTTGCCATAAAAGTAGACATATCTATTTCCTCCGTTAAGTTTAATTTTTGTCGGTAAAATACTACCGACATCTTGTCGCAAGATAGATAATAACATAACCCTTTTTTAAAGTCAACAGTTTTTTGCATAAAATTAATTTACGCATATATAAACTCTCGTTTTCTCTTGTTTTCTTTAATTATCTCGTTTATTCTCATTTGCTATTTTTGTTTTAAATATAATTATTTTTTTGATTGTAGTGGGATAAATTGAAACTTATAATTTCAGCTTATTTAAAAACTCATCAGCCTCTTTTCGCTGTTTAAAAAGATAAATATTCTTATCTGAATACTTGTTTAGCAACCATATCACCTGTGGTCTATTGTGGGAATTATAGTTTTTAACAAACTCTATAAACTTTGTATCCTCGTAGCTTTCAGCTTCAATCCAAGGCATATCGCTTCGTGGTTTTCCTTTTCTTTCTGTAATACCTTTAAGGCAAACATCTACAGGGTAATCTAAAAAAACAACTGTGTCACACACTTTTATTCTTAACTCTAAGGTAGATTGATAATTACCATCTATAATCCACTGGCTTTTATTCAATATATTTGATAAACGGTTAAGAAAAACCGATTGCTCTACAGTTGTTCTATCAGTGTTCCAATACATCATATCCAAATGATATAAAGGAATATTTGTAATATTGTGTAATGCTTTAGAAAATGTACTTTTTCCACTTCCTGGGCAACCAATAACAATTATTTTTTTCATATTTTTATACCTATAAAATATTATTTGTTTGTCTGAATATAACACAAAGCACCATTTAAAATCAAGAAATCTACTATATAGTTTTCACTGATTTTAAATGATGCTTAACATATTACTAACGCTAAACTCTAATTATTGTCAAAAATATTTTTTAATTACAGCACGTGGCTATCTAACTAGTAAAAGTACCACAGCTACTTAAATTAAGATTAACATAATCTCTTTATTATTGTTTAAATACTAATCTTTGCACGGGACTCTTAACCTCTATCTTCTTTTCTAACGAGTTATACTCAAGGGTTAAACCAAATATAGTTTCATTAACATAGCAATAGTAGATATAAGAAAAAGTACCATTTTTATACTCCGCATGTTTCTTGTAATCAATTTCGTAACCATTTACAACAAAATGCTTATTCAAATCAGAAAGAAAAGGTACTTGGTCGTCAGCTATATTTAAGTCAAAACCATCTTCTACTGCTCTTTTATAATCTGCTATTTGTGATTCAGCATAGATTGCATTTAAGTCGATATTATTGAACTTCACCTTATTTTCAACTACTGTGATACTCGCATCTGGATAGGTGTCAAAACCAACAATACTGTAAGTACCCTCTGCAATTTCTGCTCCACCTACTCCGCTGATTATAACAGTACCTACTATAAGTATAGCAACTAAAATTACACCCACACCAATTAATATTACTTTTTTCATTTTAAAACCTCAATTTCATAAAATATAGAAGCCATACCACTTGGTATAGCTTCTATTTATAGATATATTTATTTTATTGTATATATTATAAAGCCTCAATAGCAGCCTTTATCATTGCGATTTTCTCTCGCTCTTTTTCAGCCTGCATTTTTACTTTTTCTATAACCTGTGCAGGAGCCTTAGCAACAAAGCCTTGGTTGTTTAGTTTACCCTCTGACTGTGCTAACATTTTTTCTGTTTTCTCAAGCTCTTTTGTTAAGCGTTTAAGCTCTTCGTCCTTATCAACAAGCTCGCTCATTGGGATATAAATTTTAGCTTCTGCTGTAATAACAGTAACTGCACCCTCAATTTCGTAGCTGTCGCCAACCTCTACTTCGCTTGCTGATGCTAGCTTGCAGATAAATGGAGCACCATTTTCAAAAATTTCTTTCATTTCTGTTGCTACATATACCTTAGCTTTTCTTGAAGGTGGTACATTCATTTCTGAACGACGTGTACGAATTGCCTTAATTGCATTCATAATAACTTCCATTTCAACTCTAGCCTGTGGGAAGTCGTATTCAGCATTAAACTCAGGATATTCAGCTAACATAATTGTGTCGCCTTGGTGAGGCAATGTCTGCCAAATTTCCTCTGTAATAAATGGCATAAATGGATGTAGAAGTCTTAATGCTCTATCTAGTACCCATACAAGCACCTGTCTTGCATTTTGTGCAGACTCGCCAGTGCTTTGTAGGCGAGATTTTGCAAGCTCGATATACCAGTCGCAGTAGTAGTCCCAAATAAAGTCGAATACCTTTTGTACTGCTATGCCTATTTCGTACTTATCAAGATTTTCTGTAACCTCTTTTGCTACATTGTTAAGTGTACTAATAATCCACTTATCCTCTGTTGCAAGAGTATCAGGTAGTTTATTCTCTACATCAAAATCGTCTATGTTCATATGAACAAATCTTGCAGCGTTCCATAGCTTGTTAGCAAAGCTACTGCTAAACTTAACTCTTTCGTCATAGAAACGCATATCGTTACCAGGAGCATTACCTGTTGCAAGAGTTAATCTTAGGGCATCTGCACCATACTGCTTGATAATCTCAAGTGGGTCGATACCATTACCTAAAGATTTACTCATCTTTCTACCCTGACTGTCACGAACAAGACCGTGGATAAGAACAGTGTCAAATGGCACTTTACCTGTGTGCTCGATACCAGAGAACATCATTCTCATAACCCAGAAAGGAATAATGTCATAGCCTGTAACAAGTGTATTTGTTGGATAGAAGTAGTTAAGCTCCTCTGTATTTTCAGGCCAGCCTAATGTTGAGAAAGGCCATAACGCAGAGCTGAACCAAGTGTCTAGAGTGTCTGGGTCTTGACGCATAGCCTTACCACACTTTGGACATACCGCAGTTTCGTCCTTTGTAACAACCATTTCGCCACAGTCGTCACAATAGAATGCTGGGATTTGATGACCCCACCATAGCTGTCTTGAAATACACCAGTCACGGATATTTTCTAACCAGTGGAAATATGTTTTCTCAAAGTGAGTAGGAACAAACTTAGTTTCGCCTGTTTTAACTGCATCTATAGCAGGCTGTGCCAATGGTTTCATTTTTACAAACCACTGCTTAGAAACTCTTGGCTCTACTGTTGTGCCACAACGGTAGCAAGTACCTACATTATGGTTGTAATCCTCTACCTTTAGAAGTGCACCCTCTGCCTTTAAATCCTCTACAATGGCTTTTCTTGCCTCGTAGCGGTCCATACCTGCATATTTGGGATAATCCTCTGTAATTTTAGCGTCGTCTGTCATAACATTTATAACAGGTAGATTATGACGCAAGCCAACCTCAAAGTCGTTAGGGTCGTGAGCTGGTGTAATTTTAACAACACCTGTACCAAAGTCCATTTCTACATAATCATCTGCTACAATAGGAATTTCACGATGTACAATAGGTAGAATTAGAGTTTTACCTATCATATCCTTATAGCGTTCATCGTTAGGGTTTACAGCTACAGCTGTATCGCCAAGTAATGTTTCAGGACGTGTTGTAGCCAAATCTATATGACCAGTACCGTCTGAAAGCATATATCTTAAATGCCAGAAATGACCTGCTTGGTCTTCGTAGTTAACCTCAGCATCTGAAATTGATGTTAAACAATGTGGACACCAGTTGATAATTCTTTCGCCTCTGTAAATTAAGCCCTTGTCATAAAGGTTAACAAAAACCTCTTTAACAGCCTTGTTACAGCCCTCGTCCATAGTAAAGCGTTCTCTCTGCCAGTCACAGCTACTACCCATTTTCTTTAGCTGGTCGCAAATTCTTCCACCGTATTCTTTTTTCCATTCCCAAGCTCTTTCTAAGAAGCCATCTCTGCCTAAATCCTCTTTAGTTACGCCCTCTTTACGCATAGCCTCAACAATTTTAGCCTCTGTTGCAATAGAAGCGTGGTCTGTACCAGGTAGCCATAGTGCACAATAGCCCTGCATTCTCTTGTAGCGGATAAGAACATCTTGTAGTGTGTTATCCAAAGCGTGACCCATATGCAACTGACCTGTAATATTTGGTGGTGGCATAACTATTGTGTAAGGAGTTTTCTCCTTGTCCATTTCTGCGTGGAAGTAATTTTCTTTAATCCAAAAATCATAAATTTTGTCTTCAACCTCACTAGGGTTATAAGACTTAGCAAGCTCTTTAGCCATTGGAATCTCTCCCTTAAAAATATTTTACCATTATAAAACATTATCCCTTTTATTTAGTTTTGTGGGATATTACTATAATTTTATAAGAACACTACCCCTTATAAAAGTAGTTTATACCCTATAATTATCCCATTGTTACAGCTTTTTGTCAATGGTTGTTTAAAGAGATAGGTGAGAAATGTAAAAAAAGAAACAGCAACACACCACAATTTATGTAATGTGTTGCCTAACATATCAAAAATAAAACAAGTCCTCGAATTTTTTATCTAGTGCTATACATAATATTAAAGCAAGCTTTGCTGTGGGATTAAATTGTCCTGTTTCTATAGAGCTTATGGTATTTCGTGAAACACCCACCATTTGGGCAAGGTCGGTTTGAGATAGCTTTTTTTCTGCTCTGGCTGATTTAAGATTATTTTTTAATACTAGTTTATCGTCCATAATTAACCCATTATACCGTTCATATATTTAACTAAATTTATTATACATAAAATAATAGTAAGCACAGCAGTTACTATACTAGCTTTATCCTTTACGGTAAAAAATTTGCCTAGTGCTTCAAAGGCTACATAAGCAAAAGCTGTAGAAATTATAGCGTGATTAAACAATTCTTGACCTTGAACAAAATTAAAAACAAGTAAAATAACTGTTACAATAAACAAGCCACTGTTACCCCAATAGCTACTCTTATATTTTACAAACTCTTCGCACTCGTCTTTATTTTCTGACTGTGCCTTTTTAAGTATTTCTTCTTTATTCATTATTTTTATCCTCCATAACTTTTGTTAATTTTATTTCTTTAACCCTAAAATAATCATTCCTACAAAGCAAGCAATACCAAATGTAATACCTATTATTGCTTGTATTAGTTCAGTTTTTTCCTTTGTTTTTAGAAAATTGAATAAATGTCTACTTCCGTACATAGCAAAATAAACTGACCACGCAGAAAAACCAAGTATAGGGATATCTGCAATGCGTGAAAACATAACAATAACCATAGCTAAAACGCCACCAACAGCCATACCTATTTTTGAAGCATTAGCAAATATTTGCAATTCACGCTCATCAGATTTACCCTCGTATTCACTTCTACTTTTTGCTAAAATTTCTTCTTTGTTCATTAATAAATTCTCCTTTAATTCTTTGCCAAGTTTTATTTGCAAGGTTATTATACCAATACCAAGTTTACTTGTCAAGACTTTTTGCAAAGTTTTCTGTGCAATTTTTAACCTACATTATAGTTTTCTATATTGTATTGTAGGTTAATTTTTGGTATAATGAGAATACAATAATTTAAAGGAGGCAATAAAATGTCATCTGGAATTATAAATGAATATACAACTCTTTTACAAAAAAAAGCTTATATAGAAACAACTTTATCCACTTTACCCAATGGATATATTTCTAAAAAAATAATAGGTGGAAAAGAATATAAATACCTGCAAGTGCGTATTAACGGTAAAATTACAAGTACCTATTTAAAAAACGACGAGGTAGAAACCATAGCAAATAAAATTTTACTTAGAAAAAGCTATGAAAAGGAACTGCCAAAAATCACAAAAAGACTAAACGAACTTGAGCAAGCTAGTATACTTTTAAATTCAGACATAACTAGACGATTAGAAATTTTAAAGCTTAGCATTGGTATGGACGAACTTTCTAAAAATATAAAACAAGAGTGCATTACTTTTTCCGAAGCTATGACATCTATTGAAGGTTTTTCAGCCAGTGAAGAAACTAAAAACAATCTAAACAGTTGGAAAGACGGTTCTATAACTTTTTTGTCGATTTTTGAAAGCACCTTAAAAAAATATGGATTTTCGGTGGAGGGATAAATAATGCGTGACCCTTATTTATATGATGATGTAGATGTTCTTAAAAATTTAGCCAACATAAAAGACCCACAACTTTTGCATAAAGCAGAAGCCGATATTACCACATTTACAATGGCAAGTATATACAATAAAAAATACATTAAATTTGACGCCGAAGCATTACAAGATGTTCACAAAACTATTTTTGGGCAGATTTACCCTTGGGCTGGTGAATTTAGAACCATTCAGATAATAAAATATGAAGAGGTTTTAGGTGGTGACACCGTTCGTTACGCATATCCTAAGGAAATAAAAAAACAGCTTAACGTTATAATGAAAGAAATTCCTAAATTAAAAAGAAACGGTACCAATGATAAAGATATAGTTTTTAGACTTGTGCGTATAATTGCAACAATATGGCAAATACACCCTTTTCGAGAGGGCAACACAAGAAGTGTTATTATTTTTGCTGTACTACTTGCAAAACACCTTGGGTTTGAGGTAGAGCATAGATTATTTAAAACTCACTCTGCCTATGTACGCAACGCCCTTGTTTGGGGTTCCCAAGGGATTTATTCAAAGTATGAATATCTTGAAAAGATTTTCTTTGATGCTATTTTACACGAAACCACTGAAGAAAAACCAATAAACACCGATAACAAAGGGAACTATGACACCATTGGCGACTATAATGTTAAGGACTATAAAGAAAGACCGCACCAATATAGCGAAGATTTTTAAAACATAATCCCCCAAACAATCTGATTTTTAAAGCAGATTGTTTGGGGGATTAATTTAATTTTAGTGTTGTGTCTTTTAATATTGTGTATTTTAATGTTACAAGTAAAAATATTACTCTGTATCCAATTTAAGCACAGCCATAAATGCTTCTTGTGGAACCTCTACACTACCAAGCTGTCGCATACGCTTTTTACCCTCTTTTTGCTTTTCAAGTAGCTTTTTCTTACGGGTAATGTCACCACCGT
>JAXJTR010000208.1:0-3671 GCA_036309465.1 Acutalibacteraceae bacterium | reverse complement strand
TCCATTAATAATATAAAACCACCAGCTATAAGTGAAACAATTATTGTAGAGGATAGAAATGCACTAATTGATATTTCAAGACCTTCTGCCATAATAAAATGAAGCCCATAATTTATAAAGATAAATAGAAATCCAGAAGCAATTATTGATATTAATATTGATGAAATAATAAAGAATAAATGTTCTAAAACAAAAATCCACAAAATAGAGGCTTTTTTCATACCCATAGCTTGCAACATTCCGTAATAACTACAGGAATCATTAATATTTGCACTTACAATACTATATATGCTCATAATTAATCCAATTAAAACAAAAACAATAATGCAAATCATAATATTATTAACAGCTGTTCTGATTTTTCCTGCAAAAGCATAAACCTTTGCACCGCTTTCGCTATAAAATACAGACTCTAATAAATTCTTTTCTTTTAGAGATTTGTATACATCTATGCTATTATTTGGATTACCAATACAAGCAACAAAAGTACCATTTTTATTTAGATTATAGCTTGCAAACTCTTTTTCCGATTTCATAATATATAATTGAGGGTTGAATGAAAAATATTCAATATCGTATAAATTGGAATTTATTACTCCTGATATTTTATAGTTTTTTACAAAACTCTGTCCGTTTACATTAACTGATATATTCTTACCAATTACATTCTCGATATTCTCAACGCCAAATTTATTAAGAAAATACTCCGAAATAATAACTTCGTTATTTTTTGTTGGCTGTGTACCAAACTTTATTAACGATTGATTTGGATATATATATTGAAATTGCTTAAAAGCACTTTCGCTTAGAACATCTGTATTTTCAGGACACATCTGTGCTATTAGACCAATATCCTTAGACATTGGATTTAGCTTTGCAGGAATGTTTTTGTTTTCTTTATACTCTTTGTTGTCTATGGTTAGTGTAATATTTTCAAAAGCTTCCTGTCTTAAAGATAATTCACCATTTTTGTCAGGTAAAAAAACCTCAAATGATACGGATACTGTACTTACACTTGTAATTTCGGACACCTTGTTTAGTACATTTTTAGAATCCTCTTTATACGGTTATTGTCGTCAAGCTCAAACATAAGGGTAGTAATATTATTACCGTCAGCATTTCCGTTAATAATATTATTATAGTACGAATCAACTGCTAGTGTTATAATTGTGCTTATTAAAAGGATAATCATTATAAAAAATATACCCTTTATCATCTGAAAACAAAATTTTGGCTTGCTTTTTAAATCATTTTTAACTATGTAAATATAATTCTTAAAATTCATATCTTTCACCACACTTATTCGCAATGTAAAAGCTGAACAATTTGTCTGTTAAGTAATTTTTTACGGAATTTATACAACACAAAAAACAGACATACTTGTAAAAGTATAAAATTAAAAATAAAAGGATAAACAGAAAATTGATGTGTGCTTAGATTTATTCCAAATAAATCGCAGGACATATTATTTATTCCATTTAAAATAAGGTAGGATACTATTATAGATACAACAGAAACAATTAATAAAATTATTTCATATATGAAAAACAGGGTACGCATTATATCTTTGTGAGACATTCCAATAGCAGAATTAACAGCCCAACAAGTTTCACGCTTGCGATAATACATATCCATAAGATGAAGTAAAATTCCTGACAATGCTATAAATAAAATAAAATTAAAAGCATATAGCATAATATACATCATTCTTATGGCATTTACAAAGGTGTCTGAATACAAAACCTTATAATTGTTATCTTTCAGCACTTTAATTACACTAAAAATATCTCTAAATTTTTCAGTTGCAAACGAAAAAGTATTATCTTCACGCTTGTCTACTGTATGAAAAGCATTATAGGCATTTTGAGAAAAATAAGAATCACCAATTTTATAATTATATTTTTCGCTAACCTCATTTTTGTAAACACCCTGTACATAAAGCTTATTATTAGTGGCAACTCCATCTTTATCATAAATGGTAATTTCATCACCAATTTTCAGCTTATAAGATTCAGCAATTTTCTCATCAAACCATACCGCACAGCAATTATTGTTATTTAATTTTTCTGGCGAAAACTCTCCTGATGATAAATTATCAGCAATATATTTTGATAATTTATCTTCCCAGCTTGTGTTAACAAGTGTGCCAAAGCTTATAATACCTTCTTCTTCACTTGAAAGACCAAGACATTCTTGAGTAATTTCTCTATCATTTGTATCGTAAAGTATGATTTTGTAATTATTTAAAAGCTCTTCAAGTTCACTTATATTTTCTATAGAATCAACACTTAATGTATCAAGACTTTCTTTACTTGCTAATTCCCCAACACCGTCAGGCAAATACATTGCAACATTAAGCAGGGCAGTAGCCATAGAAAATAGTGAAATAAATATAACAATATAGAACACAAATAGCTTTATTTGTGTTCTAATCTCCCAAAGTGTTATTTTTAAGCAATGTTTAAGTTTCATCTGTAATTATTTTTCCGTCCTTTAATGTTATAATTCTCTGTGCCTCTTTGGCATCTTCAGGGCTGTGTGTAACCATTAAAATGGTAGTACCTGATTTATTAAGAGTTTTTAAAAGGCTCATAATATTTGCAGTGTTTTCAGAATCAAGGTTACCACAAGGCTCATCGGCTATTATCAATTTTGGATTATTAGCTAAAGCACGAGCAATACAAACTCTTTGCTTTTCACCACCGGACAAATTTACTACATTGCTATTCTGCTTATGTAACATGCCCACCTGTTCAAGACAAAACTCCACACGTTTTTTTCGTTCCTTTGATGGCACATTTGCAATTAAAAGGGGAATTTCAACATTCATAAAAACAGTATAAGCAGGCTCAAGATAGAAAGATTGAAATATATATCCCATTAATTTATTTCTAAGCTGAGCACGCTCAACTGGTGACATATCTTTTGTATTTATTCCGTCAATTTCTATTTCGCCACTGGTAGGAATATCAATCAAACCTATCATATTAAGTAAGGTAGATTTACCGCTACCGGATTTTCCGCATAATGCCACAAATTCTCCATTTTTAATACTAAGTGTAACATTATTTACAGCAAAAAAACTACCGCCATTGTTGTATTCCTTACAAACACCAATACAACTAATCATAATTAGTTACTCTCCTACATATTCAAATTCCATATCTGCAATGCAAAGTGTTTTTGTTTCAAGATCTACTGAAAACTCTAAACCATGAGAACCTGTTTCAGGATATTTTACCTCGTAAAGATATAGATGACCAAGTTCATCTTCGTAATAATTTGTAATATCAATTTTTGAAGTTTTTCCGTCGTAAGCTGATTTGAAATCCAACTCTTTCAAATAATCTTCTCTTAGTCGGTCAAATTCTTCCATATCTGTTTTTGCATTGGGATCTTCTTTTTTTATTTCATCAAAATAGTCATTAATCATATCTATTACTGCGTTAGACATAGCCCATTCATAATCAACATTTTCACAATGAACTGTGCTTTCTGTTAAGACTACCTTTGCAATGCTACCATCTTCGTTTTTGTATTCAAAGGTACCATATATTGGGCTTTTATCAAAAAAGAAGCCTTGGTTATGTAATATGCAAAGTACTGCAACTATCGTCAACAATAAAAAGGCTATTATACCTAGCGTTATCTTAGTTTTTGTTTTCATAAAT
>JAXJTR010000207.1:0-24321 GCA_036309465.1 Acutalibacteraceae bacterium | reverse complement strand
TGGGCATTAAAGCAAATTTTTGATAAGGGCTTGTTGTATAAAGGCTTTAAAATAGTTCCTTATTGCCCAAGATGTGGAACACCTCTATCATCTCACGAGGTTGCTCAGGGATATAAAGATGTAAAAGAGCGTTCTGCTATTGCAAAGTTTAAGGTAAAGGACGAGGACGCATATATTCTTGCTTGGACAACAACACCTTGGACATTACCATCTAATGTGGCTTTGTGTGTTAATCCTAACGAAACTTATGTTAAAATTCAAACTGAAGATAATGTTTATTATATGGCAGAGGCTTTGGTTGAAAAGGTAATAGAAAGCGAATATACTGTTCTTGAAACTTACAAGGGTAAGGATTTAGAATATAAAGAGTACGAGCCATTATTTAACTTTGTATCACCTAAGAAAAAGTGTTACTATGTAGTATGCGATACCTATGTAACATTGTCAGACGGTACAGGTGTTGTACATATTGCTCCTGCATTTGGTGAAGATGATGCCAATGTAGGTAGAAAGTACGACCTACCACTTGTACAGCTTGTAGATGCAAAGGGTGAAATGACAGAAGAAACACCTTGGGTAGGTGTGTTCTGTAAAGAGGCTGATAAGCTTATCTTAAAGGATTTAGAAGAAAAAGGTTTATTATTCTCAGCACCTAAGTACGAGCACTCATATCCACACTGTTGGAGATGTGACACACCACTAATCTATTACGCAAGAGATTCTTGGTTTATTAAAATGACAGCTGTTAAGGATAGATTAATAGCTAATAACAACACAGTAAACTGGATTCCTGAGTCAATAGGTAAGGGAAGATTTGGTGACTGGTTAAATAATGTACAGGATTGGGGTATTTCAAGAAACAGATATTGGGGTACACCTTTGAATATTTGGGAGTGTGAGTGTGGTCATTATCATTCTATTGGCAGTATTGAAGAGCTAAAACAGCTTTCTGATAATTGCCCTGATGATATAGAGCTTCACAGACCATATATTGATGCTGTAACAATAAAGTGTCCTCATTGTGGTAAAGATATGCACAGAGTACCTGAGGTTATAGACTGCTGGTTTGACTCTGGTTCAATGCCATTTGCACAGCATCACTATCCTTTTGAGAATAAAGAGCTATTTGAAGCACAGTTCCCTGCTGATTTTATATCTGAGGCTGTAGACCAAACAAGAGGTTGGTTCTATTCTCTACTTGCAATTTCAACCTTGTTGTTTGATAAAGCACCATATAAAAATGTAATAGTTCTTGGATTGGTACAGGATAAAGACGGTAAGAAGATGTCAAAATCTAAGGGTAATGCAGTTGACCCATTTAAGGCATTAGAAACCTTTGGTGCAGATGCTATCAGATGGTATTTCTACACTAATTCCGCACCATGGTTACCTAACCGTTTCTACGATAAAACAGTTGTAGAGGGTCAGCGTAAGTTTATGGGTACATTGTGGAATACCTATGCTTTCTTTGTACTATATGCTAATATTGATAAATTTGATGCTACAAAATATACATTGGATAAGGCTACTCTAACAGCAATGGATAAGTGGCTGTTGTCAAGATTAAACTCAACTGTTAAGGCTGTTGACAATAATCTTGCAAATTACAAAATTCCTGAGGCTGCAAGAGCACTACAGGATTTTGTAGATGAGATGAGTAACTGGTATGTAAGAAGATGTCGTGAAAGATTCTGGGTACAGGATATGACACAGGATAAGATTAATGCTTATATGACATTGCATACTGCTTTGGTTACAATTTCAAAGGCAGCTGCACCTATGATTCCTTTTATGTCAGAGGAGATTTATCGCAACCTAGTATGCTCACTAGATGCAAATGCTACAGAAAGTGTACATTTATGTATGTTCCCAGAGGTTGACGAAAGTGCAATAGATACTCAGCTTGAAGCTGATATGGACGAAGTTCTAAAGATAGTTGTACTTGGTAGAGCAGGAAGAAACGGTTCAACAATGAAGAATCGTCAGCCACTTGCTAAAATGTATGTAAATGCAGAAAAAGAGCTTGATAGCTTCTATGTAGAAATTATTGAAGACGAGCTTAACATTAAAGCTGTAGAGTTTACACAAGATGTAAGCGGTTTTGTTTCATATTCATTTAAGCCACAGCTAAAAACATTAGGACCAAAGTATGGTAAGTTGTTAGGTGAAATCCGCAATGGTCTTGCAACTGTAGATGGTGCAAAGGCTAAGGCAGAGCTTAACGAAAAAGGCTATATGACTTTAACTGTATCTACTGGTGATATTCAGCTAACAGAGGAAGATTTGCTTATAGATGTTAAGCAAATGGAGGGTCTATACACAGTTTCTGACAATGGAATTACTGTTGTTCTTGATACAACCCTAACACCAGAGCTTATAGAAGAAGGCTTTGTTCGTGAAATTATCAGCAAGGTTCAAACAATGCGTAAAGATGCAGGCTTTGAGGTTATGGACAGAATTATTATTGGTGTACAAGGCAATGATAAGATAGCTGAAATTATAAACAAGAATAAAGAAAGCATTTCTGTTGATGTTCTAGCTGACGACATTGTAGATACAGCCGACGGTTTTGTTAAAGAATGGAATATTAACGGTGAAAATGTTACTATGTCTGTTAAAAAGGTTTAATATCTAATAGTATATTAAATTATATATAAAAACAAAACTGAGGTGCGAAATGCCCTCAGTTTTGTTTTTGAAGTATGCTGTATACAAAAATCCCCTAACTGTAATGTTTTGTACAGTTAGGGGATAGCTCTGTTTATAATCAACCGACACTGTTATTGTTGATTTAATAATCTTTCCAGTTTAAATAACTTTATAGAGTTTTTATACATTAGCTTTGCGTATTCTTCTTGTGTAATCAGTTCTTTTAGTTCGTTAAAATACTGCTGATATAAAGAACGTTCTCCAAATGGGTTTACAGCTAGTGTGTCTACACCATCGATTGTGTTATCTGTGCCGAATAGAATTTTGTCAGCTCCACATTCTTTAATTGCTTTAACAGTGGACTCAATAGGCACCCACGCAGTATCACCATATAGATTTTGTTGCTTTTTTATTAGTTTTATAGCTTCGCTATTGTCGGTACCAAGCCCCATGTGGCCTAGTATGAATTTTATGTTTGGGTGTTTTACTGCACATTCATAAACCGATTGGCAGGTTGATTCAGGAGATGTTCCTGTGTGTACTAAAATAGGTAAATCGAATCTTTCAGCAAGTTCCAGATATGGTTCTACCTGTGGTGAATTAACATTAATAAGTGAATGAACAGGATGAATTTTAAGTCCCACGGTAATATCAAGGTTCTCTCTTATTTGTTCAATAAGCTGTGGTGTTATACCTTCAAAATGAGGTTTTATCCAAGGCATTACAGCGATTTTTCCTTTATTTTTTCTTGCAAAGTTAATAGCAACCTGAAATGCTTCCTCTTGTGATTTTTGCATTGTGTATGGTAAAGGCTTTTGAATATGGTCAAATGCGGCGGCTTCGCAGTTTGAAGTTATAGATAGGTCTATGTTATATTTGTTCATAGACTCTATAAGGCTTTCTTCAGGCATATCAAACTCCATTACTTTGCCTATATGTGTGTGCATATCTATTATCATACATTACCACTCCTGTTTATATGTTAAATTTATACTGTGCACAATTACATTTATTACCAATAATAAATATATTATACCACATTTGAAGAAAAAATAAACAACTCTGTTGAAATTATGTATAAATTTATTAAATAATTATTCTTATTTTGTTATTATTTTTTTGTAATAAATTGTTGACAATAATTTGATTGGGGTATATAATACTGTTAACAAGTTAATTATCTTAAACCTGTGAACAGGAGTAGTAGCAAATATATTCAGTATTAAGAGAGTCTTGTGTTTGGTGTAAGCAAGATTGCTGTTTGTTTGTGAATGGACCTGTGAGGGCAACCCGAAATTTATTTAAAGTAGGCGTTGACGGCTACCTTGTCGTTAAAAAAGGAGCGTATGTTAGTGCGTGATGAGTGGGCGTTTATCGTCAATTTGGGTGGTACCGCAGAAGTGTTTATAATAGCTTTTGTCCCTTATATATAGGGGACAAGGGCTTTTTTGTTTTTGCATATTTGGATAATTAATTTGAAAAAATCTTTAATTAAAAAAGGCAGAGAATATTGTTTATTTACGAAAGGAGCTAACAGGTATGCCGAATACAAAATTCATAACAGAAAAACAATTTGCAAGCAAAATGAAAAATGCTGTTTTATGGCATACTTGGTGGCTTTGTGAAAATTGATAATTAGCAAATTTCTGCTATAAATACAGAAAACAGATATAAAAGTAAAATTATAACTATAACATACAATAGGGAGGATACGGATAATGTCAAAAGGACTTTTTGGTGTGCACGGTGGACAATTTATTCCTGAGGCACTTATGAATGCAGTTATCGAGCTTGAGGAGGCTTATAACTTCTATAAAAACGACCCTGATTTTAATAAAGAATTACAACAATTATTTAACGAATATGCAGGCAGACCGTCAAGATTATACTATGCAGAGAAAATGACAAAAGACTTGGGCGGTGCTAAAATATATTTAAAGAGAGAAGACCTTAACTTTACAGGCTCTCATAAGCTTAATAATGTTTTAGGCCAGTGCTTAATGGCTAAAAAAATGGGTAAAACAAGAGTTATTGCAGAAACAGGTGCTGGTCAGCATGGTGTTGCAACTGCTACAATTGCTGCTTTAATGGGCTTAAAGTGTAAGGTTTATATGGGTAAAGAGGATACAGAAAGACAGGCACTGAATGTATACAAAATGCGTTTGCTTGGTGCAGAGGTAGAGGCTGTAACCAGTGGTACTCAAACTTTAAAGGACGCTGTTAACGAAACAATGAAAGAGTGGAGCAATAGATTAAGTGATACTCACTATGTTTTAGGCTCTGCAGTTGGTCCACATCCATTCCCTACAATGGTGCGTGATTTCCAAAGTATTATTAGTAAAGAAATTAAAGAGCAGATATTGGAAAAAGAAGGCAGATTACCTGATGCTGTGCTTGCCTGTGTAGGTGGTGGCAGTAATGCTATTGGTACATTCTATAACTTTATTGATGATAAAGATGTAAGACTAATTGGTTGCGAAGCTGGCGGTAAGGGTGCTGATACTCCATTAACAGCAGCTACAATGGCTGTTGGTAAGTTGGGAATTTTCCACGGTATGAAAACATATTTCTGTCAGGACGATTATGGTCAAATTGCTCCTGTATATTCTATTTCAGCTGGTTTGGATTACCCAGGTGTAGGCCCTGAGCACGCAAGTTTAAAGGACGCAGGCAGAGCAGAGTATGTAGCAATAACAGATGATGAAGCTGTTGAGGCTTTTGAGTATTTGTCTAGAACTGAGGGTATTATCCCTGCTATTGAAAGCTCACACGCTGTTGCATACGCTATGAAGCTTGCACCAACAATGAGCAAAGACCAAATTATGGTTATAACAATCTCTGGCAGAGGTGACAAAGATGTTGCAGCTATAGCACGATATAAGGGGGAAGATATATATGAGTAATACAGCTAAAGCGTTTGAAAAAGGTAAGGCACTTATTCCATTTGTTACAGCAGGTGACCCTGATTTGAATGTAACTAAAGAGCTTATTCTTGCTATGGAAAAAGCAGGAGCCGATTTAATTCAAATAGGTATACCATTTTCTGACCCTGTTGCAGAGGGTTTAGTGGTTGCAAGAGCAGACAGCAGATCTTTAAGCAATGGCACAACTACTGATAAGATTTTTGATATGATTGCAGAAGTAAGAAAAGAAAGTAATATTCCTTTAGCTTTTGTAACATATATAAATCCTGTTTTTGTATATGGTGCAGATAAATTCTGTAAAAAATGTGCAGAGGTAAATATTTCTGCTGTTATGGTGCCAGATACACCTTATGAAGAAAAGGGAGAAATTCTACCTTATTGCGAAAAGTACGGTATAGATATGATTTCTTACATTGCACCAATTTCTACAAGCAGAATTGAAATGATAGCAAAAGAAGCACAGGGCTTTGTATATTGTATAACACCAATGTGCGAAACAGAGAAAAATGCAATTTCTGCTATAGAAATGACAGCCTTAGCAAAGCAGAATACCAATGTACCTATAGTAGCTGGCTTTGAGGTTTCAACAGTAGACGAGGTTAAAGTAGTTGCAGAATATGCAGACGGTGTTGTAATAGACAGTGCTGTAGTAGAGTTATGTGAAAAATATGGTAAAGATAGTCCTAAGTATGTTTACGACTATATCAAAACACTTAAAGAAGCGTTGCAATAAAATTTATAGATAGTCTTTACACAACACAGTAATCTTATGGGTTGCTGTGTTGTTTTTTACCATTGTTTTTTAGAATTATCGCAAAAGTTGACAATAGCAAATGGCAGTGGTAGAATCGGAATATAATAAAAATAAGTATTTTTGGGGTGTTATTTATGGATAGAATAATCTCAAAGCTATTGGTATATGGTGATATGCCTAAAGATAGTATATTAATGGAGCTTGGGGATATATTTGCAGGCTTTAGAAATGGCACATATAGCGAAAGTCAGCTAACTGCAAAAATTTTTACTCAAATAAAAAGATTATTGGTATTGGCAACTGATTATGGCTTTGACAAAAATTTATGGCATAATTATTTGGCTTTTATACTTATTACAAACGAAAATCCTTTTAGTATAACCTGTGAAAAGGTTGGAGCAAATGACGGTAGTGTAAATTATTTTGCTATGAATGACTTTTCGGCTTTTAAGGAGCTGTTTGATTTTGATTTTTCAGAAATTGAAAATGCTTTAAATATAGATTGTTTTAGCAGAATTTCTGATTACAAGGCAATAGCAAAAAAGGAGCTAATGTATAATAAAAATGTTAGCGAGAAGGTGCAACAGCTAAGTGAAAAATTAGAAAATTCTGCTACTACACAAGAGTTTTTTAACGCTGTAACAGAGTTCTATAAAGATTTCGGCGTAGGTATGTTTGGCTTAAATAAGGCATTTAGAATAGCCTCAAGCACAGGAAGCTGTGTAGAATTTAAAGCTATAAATAATATGGACAAGGTTATGCTATGTGACCTAATCGGTTATGAAAAGCAGAAGCAAATGTTGGTTGAAAATACAAAAGCTTTTGTTGAGGGAAGAAAAGCTAATAATGCTTTATTATTTGGTGATAGTGGCACTGGTAAATCTACCAGTATAAAGGCTATTGTAAACGAGTTTTACCCTTATGGCTTGCGTATGATAGAAATATATAAGCATCAATTTAAGGATTTATCAAATGTTATAGCTCAGGTTAAAAACAGAAATTATAAGTTTATTATATATATGGACGACCTTTCTTTTGAGGAGTTTGAAATTGAATATAAATTCTTAAAAGCTGTTATTGAGGGTGGTGTTGAAACTAAGCCTGAAAATATATTAATCTACGCAACATCTAACAGACGTCATTTAATAAAAGAAAACTGGAAAGATAAAAATGATATGGAGTTTAGTGGTGGCTTGCATCGTTCAGATACTATAGAGGAAAAACTGTCATTAGTTAATCGTTTTGGCTGTATGATAAATTACTCTAAGCCAACTCGTGACCAATATCTTGATATAGTTGTACAGCTAGCTGAAAAGGCTGGTGTTACAATGGATAAAGAACAGCTTATTTTTGGTGCAAAGCAGTGGGAGATGTACCACGGTGGTATATCAGGCAGAACTGCACAGCAGTATATTAATCATCTACTTGGTATACAAAAGGAAAGTGAATAATTTAAAGTTATGGCATACAGGTATTTGGCGAATACCTGTATGCTTTGTTATTGGAAAATATTTAGAAAGAATAATAAATATTTTACCATTTCTATTGAAAAATAAAAAATATGTGGTATAATAAAGATACAAAAATAATAATCATTCTTATTTTTGAAAGCAGAGGCGTTAAACTATGTCGGAAAAAAACATTGTAATAAAGGGTGCTAACGAGCATAACCTTAAAAATATTAATGTTGAAATTCCCAGAGATAAGCTTGTAGTTATAACCGGCTTGTCAGGTTCAGGTAAATCATCACTGGCCTTTGATACTATTTACGCAGAGGGTCAGCGAAGATATGTAGAGTCGTTGTCCTCTTATGCAAGAATGTTTTTAGGGCAAATGGAAAAGCCGAATGTAGAAAGCATAGAAGGTCTTTCTCCCGCTATTTCCATCGACCAAAAAACAACATCGAAAAATCCTCGTTCTACAGTTGGTACTGTAACCGAAATTTATGATTATTTTAGATTGCTTTATGCTAGAATTGGCATACCTCATTGTCCTGTATGTGGCATAGAGATTAAGCAACAAACTATAGACCAAATTGTAGATAAAGTAATGGAGTTGCCTAATAAAACTAAAATTCAGATTATGGCACCTATTATTCGAGGTAAAAAAGGAGAACACGTAAAAGAGCTTGACAAGGCACGCAAAGGCGGTTATGTTCGTGTGCGTGTTGATGGAAATATATATGACTTATCAGAAGAAATAAAGCTGGAGAAGAATAAAAAGCATACCATAGAGGTTATTGTTGACCGATTGGTTGTAGATGATAGTATTCGTTCTCGTTTGGCTGATTCCTTAGAGATTGCTTCAAAGCTTGCAGGTGGGTTAACAATTGTAAATATTATAAATGGTGAAGATTTATTGTTTTCTCAAAATTATGCTTGTCCTGAACACGGTATTAGCATAGAAGAATTATCACCAAGAATGTTTTCTTTTAATAACCCTATGGGGGCTTGTCCTCATTGTACAGGCTTAGGTGTGTTTATGCGAGTTGACCCGAATCTTATAATTACTGATTGGGATAAGACAGTTCGTAATGGTGGCATTCGTGGAAGTGGCTGGGCAATGGAGGGTAGCTCTATAGCTACAATGTATTTTGAAGCCTTAGCCGAGCACTACAGCTTTAGTCTTGACACTCCTTTAAAGGAGTTATCAGAGGAAGTAATAGATGTTCTTTTGTATGGCACTAAAGGCGAGAAAATCCTTGTTCATCGTAAATCAGAATATGGAAAGGGCTCCTATTATACAGAGTTTGAGGGTGTTATTAACAACCTTGAACGACGATTTAAAGAAACTCAAAGTAAGTGGATAAAGGAAGAAATTCAAAATTATATGAACGAGGTTCCTTGTAATCACTGTGGCGGTAAACGATTATCAGATGTTAGTCTAGGCGTAACTGTAGGCGGTGTTAATATATCAGATTTGTGTGATAAATCAGTTGTTCAGATTATTGAATTTATAAATAATTTATCACTTACAAACCGTGAGCAAATGATTGCAAAGCCTATTGTTAAGGAGATTTTAAATCGTTTAGGTTTTCTTAATAGTGTGGGACTTGATTATCTTACTTTATCACGAGCAAGTGGTACTTTAAGCGGTGGCGAAAGTCAGCGTATACGCTTAGCTACACAAATAGGTTCATTTTTAATGGGTGTACTTTATATACTGGACGAGCCAAGTATAGGCTTGCACCAGCGTGATAATGACAAGCTTATAGGTACTCTTAAACATCTTCGTGATTTAGGCAACACAGTTATTGTTGTTGAACACGATGAGGACACAATGCGAGCATCTGATTATATTGTAGATGTAGGCCCTGGTGCAGGAGTACACGGTGGCAATATTGTTTGCTGTGGCACAATTGATGATGTTATTAATTGTAAAGACTCTATAACCGGTCAGTATTTAAGTGGAAAAAGAAAAATTGAACTACCACAACAAAGAAGAAAGGGCAACGGTAATAAATTAGTTGTAAAAGGTGCAAAGCAAAACAATCTAAAAAATATTACAGTTGAATTTCCTGTGGCAGAATTTATATGTGTTACAGGTGTGTCAGGTTCAGGTAAATCATCACTTGTTAACGAAATTTTATATAAGCATTTGGCTTCACAACTTAATCGTGCAAAATGTCAGGCTGGAAAATTTAGAGAAATAACAGGTATAGAGAATTTCGATAAGGTTATTAATATAGACCAATCACCAATTGGCAGAACACCACGTTCTAACCCTGCAACATATACAGGTGTATTTACCGATATTAGAGAGCTTTTCTCAGCTACACAAGATGCAAAAATCCGTGGATATAGCTCAGGTAGATTTTCGTTTAATGTTAAGGGTGGCAGATGTGAGGCTTGTCAGGGTGACGGTATAATTAAAATAGAAATGCACTTTTTACCTGATATATATGTTCCTTGTGAGGTTTGTAAAGGCAGACGCTATAATAGAGAAACCCTACAGGTTAAATATAAAGGAAAATCTATTTATGATGTTCTTGAAATGACGGTAGAAGAGGCTGTAGAATTTTTTGCGAATATGCCTAAAATTCACCGAAAGCTTAAAACCTTGCTTGATGTTGGTTTAGGCTATATAAAGCTTGGTCAGCCTGCAACAACCTTGTCAGGTGGTGAAGCTCAAAGAGTAAAGTTGGCTACAGAGCTTGCAAAGCGTTCTACAGGCAGAACTGTATATTTCTTAGACGAACCAACTACAGGATTGCATATTGCAGATGTACACAAACTTATTACGGTACTTCAAAAATTAGTTGATGCAGGTAATACTGTTATAGTAATTGAGCATAATTTAGATTTGATAAAAACAGCAGATCATATTATTGATATTGGCCCTGAGGGCGGTGACCGTGGCGGTACTGTAGTAGCAAAAGGCACCCCTGAACAAATAGCCAAAAATCCTGATAGCTATACAGGAAAGTATCTTGCACCGCTATTAGAGCAATAGTTGTTAAAATTGGTGGAAAAAGCATTATTTGTGCAAAATAACAGAAAAAAACGCAAATTTTGCAGTAAAGCTATCAAAAGAGTAGAAATATTTTAATCTATATTTTATCATTGCGAATAATCACACAATGTGTTAAAATAACAGGTGGATAAAATTAATTATTTTATATATTTATTAAGATTATAAAGGATTGATTATCCTTAGATAATAAGAGGCAATTTTTACATTGCTTTCTTTAGATAATTCTAATTTTGAAAAGGAGAATTTATTATGGAACAGTGGAATGGTTTTAAAACAGGCAAATGGCAAAATGGCATTAATGTTGCAGACTTTGTTGCAAATAACTACACACCTTATATGGGTGATGCAAGCTTTTTGCAGGGTGCAACAGACCGCACAAAGAAGCTATGCGATGAGCTACAGATTTTGCTTGACAAAGAATCTGCAAACAATGGTGTTTTAGATGTTGATGTTGAAACAGTATCAACAATCACTGCTTATGCTCCTGGATATATTGATAAAGATTTAGAGCAGGTTGTAGGCTTCCAGACAGATGCACCTCTAAAGCGTGGCGTAAACCCATTTGGTGGTCTTCGTATGTGTAAAGAGTCTTGTGATGCTTATGGCTACAAGCTAAGCGATAAAATTGTTGACGAGTTTAAATATCGTACAACACATAATGACGGTGTATTCAGCGTATATAGCAAAGAGATGAGACTTGCTAGAAAGGCTGCATTGCTAACAGGTTTGCCAGATGCTTATGGTAGAGGTAGAATCATAGGCGATTACAGAAGAATTGCTCTATACGGTGTTGATTACCTAATCGAGCAGAAAAAGGCTGATAAGGACAAGTATAGCGACAACCTAATGGACGAAGAGAACATTCGTCTAGTTGAGGAGCTATCTTTCCAGATTAAGGCTTTAAACGATATTAAGGTAATGGCTGCTTCTTACGGTTACGATGTAGGCGTACCTGCTTCAACAGCAAAAGAGGCTTTCCAGTGGGTATACTTTGGTTATCTAGCTGCTATTAAAGAGAACAACGGTGCTGCTGAGTCTATGGGTAGAGTAAGTACATTCCTAGACATTTATGTTCAGCGTGACCTTGAGAACGGTGTTATTACAGAGAGCGAAGCACAGGAGCTTGTTGACCACTTTGTTATGAAGCTTCGTTGTGCAAGACACCTAAGAACACCAGCTTATAACGAGCTATTTGGCGGTGACCCAACATGGGTAACAGAGTCAATTGGTGGTATGACAAAGACAGGTAAATCACTTGTTACAAAGAACTCATTCAGATTCTTAAACACACTATATACAATGGGTCCTGCTCCAGAGCCAAATATGACAGTGCTATGGTCAGAGGATCTACCACAGGGCTTTAAGGAGTTCTGTGCAAAGGTTTCTATTGATACAGACTCAATCCAGTACGAGAACGACGACGTAATGCGTCCAATGTATGGCGAGAACTACGGTATTGCTTGCTGTGTATCTGCTATGGGTATTGGTCAGCAGATGCAGTTCTTTGGTGCTAGATGTAACCTAGCTAAGATTCTTCTTCTAGCTATCAACGGTGGTTACGATAACATCAGTGGTATCAAAATTGGACCACAAATGCCTGTATATGACAAAGATGTTCTTGATTATGAGGAAATCTTTGCTAGATTTACAGTATACAGAGAGTGGCTATGTAAGTTGTATGTTAATACAATGAATGTTATCCACTTTATGCACGATAAGTATGCTTACGAGTCAGCACAGATGGCTCTACACGATACAGATGTACACCGCTTTATGGCTTTTGGTGTTGCTGGTCTATCTTGTATTGCAGACTCACTAAGTGCTATTAAGTACGCTACAGTTAAGTGTATCCGTGACGAGAACGGTTATGTTGTTGACTTTGAAACAACTGGCGACTTCCCTAAGTTTGGTAACGATGATGACAGAGTTGACAGAATAGCTGCTGAGATGATCGAGGGCACATATAACGAGCTAAAGAAAACTCCAACATACAGAAATGCAGAGCACACACTATCAGCTCTTACAATTACTTCAAACGTAGTATATGGTAAGAAGACAGGTTCAACACCTGACGGTAGAAAGCAGGGCGAGCCTTTGGCACCTGGTGCTAACCCAATGCACAACAGAGAAGAGAACGGTGCACTTGCATCTCTAAACTCAGTTGCTAAGCTACCATACAGATGTTGCCGTGATGGTATTTCAAATACATTCTCAATTATCCCAGAGGCACTTGGTAAGTCAGAGGAAGAGCGTGTAAATAACCTAGTTTCAATGCTAGACGGTTACTTCCACAACGATGCTCACCACCTAAATGTAAATGTTCTTAACAAGGATATGCTAATGGAAGCTTATAACGACCCTGAAAAGTATCCTAACCTAACAATCAGAGTTTCTGGTTATGCAGTTAACTTCCACAAGTTAACAAAGGAACAGCAGAAGGAAGTTATTAGCAGAACATTCCATATTGCTATGTAATTATAGGTGATATAATAATATGATAGGATTTATCCATTCCTTTCAATCAATGGGTACGGTTGACGGCCCTGGTTTAAGATGCGTAGTCTTTTTCCAGGGCTGTCCTCTGCGTTGTGCATACTGTCATAACCCCGACACATGGCAGGTAGGCACAGGTACAGAATATACCCCACAAGAAATGTTTGATAAGATTAAGAAGCTAAAAAGCTACTTGCGTAATGGGGGAGTTACCCTTAGCGGTGGCGAAGTGTTATTGCAAGCAGAATTTGCAACAGAGCTTTTAAAGCTTTGCAAAGAAGAGGGGTTGCACACAGCAATTGATACATCAGGCTGTATATATAACAGTGCTGTTGAACAGCTGTTGGAATACACCGATTTAGTTTTGCTTGATATAAAGATGACCAGTGAAGATATGTATAAAAAGCATATTAAAGGTAGTCTTAATAACACATTAAAATTTTTGGATAAGTTACAGGAAAAGGGAATAGCTGTGTGGATACGCCATGTGGTTGTACCTGATATTACTGATGACAAAGAAAATATAGAAAAGCTAAAAGAGATTACAGATAAATATTCTGTAATTGAAAAAGTTGAGCTTTTACCTTTTAAAAAGCTATGTCTTGAAAAGTACGAAACTATGGGGTTAGATTTCCCTTTAAAAGATACACCACAGTGTTCTCAAGACAAGATTAGTGAACTTAATTTAATATTAAACAAAAATTAGAATTAATAAACACCACACAAAGACGCTTTAATGTTGTTGTGTGGTGTTTTTAGTTTTGTCATTGTGTATAATTTTATGATGAAATTAATGATTAATTTTTATACAAAAAACTATTGAATTAAATTTTTAATTAAACTAGACTTATTTTTAGGGTACCCATACAAAATTAAAGGAGAAAATCAATGATAGATAAAATACGTCAAGTAATTGAAAAAGAATATAGCAATACATTGGGGATAGTGGTATATAAATCGGGAAAAATAGTGCTTGAAGAATATTTTTCTCAAGCTCATAGAGAAGAATCTGTACACACCTTTTCTATGGTAAAAAGTATTGTGGCATTGCTTGTGGGTATTGCTATTGATAAAGGCTTTATAAAAGGTGTTGACCAAAAAGTTATAGACTTTTTCCCTGATTATAAGCTAAAAAGGAACCAAGAGCAGTTGAAAGAGGTTACTATTGAGAATTTTCTTACAATGACAGTTCCATATAAATATAAATCTGAACCTTGGACAAAGGTTTGCACAAGTCAAGACTGGGGCGGTAAAATACTGGAAATGATTGGTGGAAAAGAGCAAATAGGAGAAAGATTTCATTACTCAACTTTGGGTATACAGGTGTTGTCGAATATTCTTACAATTGCTACAGGTCTAACCCTTAAAAACTTTGCAGAAAAATATTTATTTGAGCCTCTTGGCATTAATAATGTGCCAACTGCCAATGTAGTTGATAGAGCGTCCCAAGAAGCTTTTTATAAAACAAGAAATAACCGAGGCTGGGTAAAAGACCCAAGTGATTTTTACACCACTGGTTGGGGGCTTTCTCTTACAACTGACGAGTTTGCAAGAATTGGTGTTATGGTTTTGAATAAAGGTGTGTATAACGGAAAGAGGATTTTATCCCAACAATACATTGAGCAGATGTTAGTTGAGCGTGAAGATGGTTATGGATATCTTTGGTGGATATATCCTAAAAATAAAACTTTCAAAATAATAAGAAAAGAATATAATACAGGCAAGTATGATTCTTTTTGTGCTAACGGTGTAGGTGGCTCTCTTATGGCGGTTGTCCCTGAAATTGATACCGTTATATGTATGACCTGTTCTCTTGTGTATAACCCAAAAGCCCGTATGGAACTAATAAATGAGTATATAATACCTTATATTGAGAAATTATAGTTTTTGTTTGTAAAAAAGTAAGCACCAACGAAAAAATGTTGGTGCTTTTCTGCATTAAAGATTGTATATGTTGTGCTGTGTGTAGCAGTGGTATGATAAATTGAAAAAATTTATAGTATTGAAATAGATTTTAGTATTACATAAGGTCATCACGAAGAATAGCGGTGCCTGCTTTAAGTGATTCAGGTACATTAAGTATCCTTTGATTTTTAGAACCTCTAAAATGTAGCATAAGGCTACGCTGTGACAGTATGAAAGGACCGTCTACTAATATATCAATATTTTCTAAAAGACTTTTCCATTGTGGGTTCTCATCAAAGCCTTTGAGTAGAGCTTCAAAGGTATATCCTGTATATACCATAACATTTAAGCCAAGATTATGACATTCCTTTGCCAGTTCTGTTAATGGCTCACATTGCATAAAAGGCTCACCACCTGAGAAAGTTACACCTTGAAGCATAGGATTTTCTTTTATTGCTTTTAAAATGTTATCTGTATTACTTATATAACCGCCATTAAAATCGTGAGTTTGAGGATTATGACAGCCCTCACAGTGATGTGGGCAACCTTGTGTAAATACAGTTAGTCTTATTCCAGGACCATCTACTATAGATTCTCGTACAACACCAGCTAAACGCAATTGGCTCATAATATTACTCCTTATAATATTGTTGTTTAATTAAAATATTGTTGTTTAACTAAAGTTTGGGTCAAGCCTTTTTAAAGGCTTGCGGTTCAAAGGCAGAGCCTTTGTGGGATTTTAAAGGGTGAAACCCTTTAACTAAATAGTACAGCTCACCTTTAATAGGTGAGCTGTTTGTTATAATTAAATTTGTTCCATTTCTGAATTTAGTTCGTGCTTAACTCTGTCTTCAACTTCTGCTCTTTTTGCGTTGTTAAAGCGGTCTACAGTACCTACCAAGTAACCTGTAATTCGTCTTATTCTTTCAAAGCCATGCTCACCACTACATTCGCTTCTTCCGCATTTAGGGCAAGCGTCGCCGATAATTCCAGTATAACCACATTCAGGGTCACGGTCAACAGGGTGGTTAATAGAACCATAGCCAATACCGCACTCTTTCATAACGTGAACAACCTTTTCAAATGCCTCAAGATTTTCAGTTGGGTCACCGTCAAGCTCAATATAAGAGATATGTCCACCATTTGTTAGGTTGTGGTATGGTGCTTCAAGCCTTATTTTATCGTATGCAGAAATTTTATAATAAACAGGAATATGGAAGCTGTTTGTATAATATTCTCTATCTGTTACACCAGGGATTTTACCAAAACGCTTAGCGTCCATTTTTACAAATCTGCCTGATAAACCCTCTGCAGGGGTTGCTATTACAGAGAAGTTTAAGCCATACTTTTTAGAAGCCTGATCCATTCTCTTTCGCATATAGCCTACAATCTCTAAACCGATATTTTGTGCTTCCTGACTTTCTCCGTGATGCTTACCAACTAACGCTTTTAAACATTCAGCCAATCCAATAAAGCCAAGTGTAAGAGTACCGTGTTTTAGAACTTCTCCAACGCTATCGTTAACAGATAGCTTTTCACTGTCAATCCAAATACCTTGTCCCATTAAGAATGGATAGTTTTTAACAAGCTTTGATGCCTGTATTTTAAATCTATCAAGCAACTGTTCTATGACAATATCAATTTTTCTGTCTAACTGCTCATAGAAGAAATCTATATTACCGTTACTTAGTATAGCAAGTCGTGGTAAGTTAACAGAGGTAAAGCTTAGGTTACCTCTACCGTTAACAATTTCTCTTGTTGGGTCATAGCTGTTAGCCATAACTCTTGTTCGGCAACCCATATAAGCACACTCGGTTTCTGGGTGACCTTCTTTATAATATTTTAAGTTGAAAGGTGCATCAAGGAATGAGAAGTTAGGGAATAATCTCTTTGCACTAACTCTGCAAGCAAGCTTAAATAGGTCATAGTTAGGGTCGGTAGTGTTGTAGTTAATACCGTCTTTAACCTTGAAAATATGAATAGGGAAGATAGGTGTTTCACCATTACCTAAACCTGCTTCTGTTGCAAGTAGTACATTTTTAATTATTAATCTACCCTCAGGTGTTGTATCTGTACCATAGTTAATAGAGCTAAAAGGAATTTGAGCACCTGCACGAGAGTGCATTGTGTTAAGGTTGTGTACAAAAGCTTCCATAGCTTGGTAAACTGCTCTGTCTGTTTCTTTATTTGCTCTTTTATATGCGAATTTTTGAAGCTTATTAGCAAGCTCTTCGCCAAACTTTTCAGTAAGTAGCTCAAGCTCTTTAGCCATATAAACTTCACCGTCGTCAAGTTTAGGTATAGCATTTGTTTCGGCTTCCGCTTGGTCTGCTATTACTATAGCCTCGTCTACTAAAGCTTCATCTTCTGTTAGTAATTCAATGGCTCTTTGTAGATTTTGTCTGTAAATTCTGCGATAGGTTTTTGCAACACCCTTAGCCATAGCATAATCAAAGTTTGGTATACTTTGGCCACCATGCTGGTCGTTTTGGTTGCTTTGTATAGCAATACAGGTTAAGGCTGAATAGCTTGCTATATCGTTAGGCTCTCTTAAAAATCCGTGGCCTGTTGAAAAACCGTTGGTAAATAGCTTATCTATATCAATTTGACAGCAAGTTGTTGTTAGTGTTAAAAAGTCTAAATCGTGAATATGAATATCACCATTGCGATGAGCCTCTGCGTGCTTAGGGTTAAGAATGTACATCTCATAGAATTGCTTAGCACCCTCAGAGCCATACTTTAGCATTGTACCCATTGCAGTGTCGCCGTCTATGTTGGCATTTTCTCTTTTAACATCGTTATCTTTAGCTGACTTAAAGGTTAAATCCTCATAGGTTTTCATCAGCTTAGTGTTCATTTCACGAACTTTTGTGCGTTCTGCTCTGTACAATATGTATTCTTTAGCTGTACGAGCATGACCGTTTTCAATTAAAACACGCTCAACAGTATCCTGCACGTGTTCAACAGTAGGATTGCTGTTGCTTTCTTTTTCAAGCTTTTCTCTTACTAATTCAGCAAGATTTTCGGCAGAATCGTAATTATTACCGCCAACAGCCTGTGCAGCCATAAAAATAGCATCAGAAATTTTCTTTAAATCAAAACGAACCTGTCGACCGTCACGTTTTACTATATATTCTATCATAATACATACCTCCAGTCGTTATATTATGTGTAATATCAATAAATTGTGCATACTGAAGAAAAGCATACAACATATAGTGTATTTTTCTTTAGCGTGCTTATTAAGTATAGATGAAATAAAGCTTTAAGTCAACATTTAGAACGTAAATTTAGTAACAACTTTTTTGTTGTTTTTTGGTGATAATTACGAATTTTATTTTTGTGGAAATAACTAGTTATTGTGTCTATTTGTTAGGTAAATACTATATAATGTATATTGTTGATTTATCGGAAAGAAAGAAGAGAATAATAGGAAAAATTTTTATCTAAAATTGGTTATTATATATTAACCAAAAAACAATGATGTATTTTGTTGACAATTACTATAACCAGTGTTATAATTTGTTTATAGTTAAACAGTTTAATTTTAAACATTTAACATAAAATTTATGTTAAATGGCTGTAACAAGGGAATATTGTAAAGGGGTGATAATTATGAATTGCGACTTTAACCAATGCACTGAAGTAACATTAGTGTTGCGTTCTATCAATAATTTGTTAATGCGTGCAACGGTACATCAAGCTAAAAAAAGTGATATAGATAATTTTACAATTATGCACGGTTGGATATTAGGTTATTTATATGACAATAAAACAACAGATGTCTACCAGCGTGATATAGAAAAGCAGTTTTCTATAACTCGTTCAACTGTAACCTCTATAGTAAAAAATATGGAAGCTTTAGGCTATATAAAGCGTATAGACGTTGAGCACGATGCAAGACTAAAAAAGCTGGTTATAACAGAGGACGGTGAGCTGATGTACCATAAAATTATTGGATTGATGCAACAAATGGATAAGGAAATTAAGTGTGGCATTAATAATGAAGATTACACAGCGTTTCTAAGAGTTTGCAGTCAGGTTAAGGATAATCTTAGTAAATTAAATTAGTTTTTGTTATAAAAACCGAAAGCTCTGTTTTTATATTCAGATACTTTACGGAGTAAAATAATATATTGTATAGTAAGGAGGATTATATGTCATCATTAATAAAATGTGTAAGAGGCTATGAGTTTTATTCAATTATCACCCCTATACTTAAAATACTTGAGGTAGTAATGGAGGTTTTAATACCTTTAAATATGGCTAACCTTATTGACTATGGTATTGATAAGGGTGATATGGATTATGTTGTAAAAAATGGATTATTTCTTGTGGGTTTAACAATACTGTCGTTGTTTTTTGGTATTGCAGGCGGTGTAACATCAGCCAGAGCATCAACAGGCTTTGCTAAAAATCTTAGAAAAGATATGTTCTATAATGTTCAAAAATTTTCTTTTGCAAATATAGATAAATTTTCAACCTCAAGTATTGTTACTAGATTAACAACAGATGTAACCAATATTCAAATGTCTTTCCAAATGCTTTTAGTTGCAGCTGTTAGAGCTCCTATTATGTTTATTGTGGCAATTATTGCATCATTTAATATTAATTCTAAGCTTGCGTGGATATATGTTGCCTGTGTGCCTGTAATTATTATTACAGTGCTTATAATTTTAAAAATAGCAGCACCTATATTTAAGAGTGTTTTCCAAATGTATGATAAGCTAAATAATGTAGTACAGGAAAATGTTCGTGGTATAAGAGTAGTAAAGTCATTTGTTAGAGAGGATTTTGAAACTAAAAAGTTTAAGGATATATCTCAAATTATTTTTGAAAAATTTGCTAAGGCAGAAAAGCTAATGACAGCAGGAATGCCTATTATGATGCTTTGTTCTTATGCTTCTATTATTCTTATTTCTTGGTTTGGTGCAAGATTTATTATAGCCAGCGGTAATAATCCTGATGTTGGTTTTACAACAGGTCAGCTTATGAGCCTTATAACATACGCAACACAAATACTTGTTAGCTTAATGGTACTTTCAATGGTATTTGTTATGATTACAATGTCTAAGGCATCTATTGAAAGAGCAGTAGAGATATTACAGGAAAAAAGCGATATTGCTTCTCCTGAAAATAGTGTTACACAGGTAGTAAGTGGTGATATTGTTTTTGAAAATGTTAATTTCAGCTACAAAAAGGATAGCGACAATTACTGCCTAAAAAATGTCAACCTAAATATAAAATCTGGTGAGGTTATTGGTGTTATAGGTGGCACAGGCTCGTCAAAATCTTCCCTAATTCAGTTAATACCAAGACTGTATGATGCAAATACAGGTAGCGTTTCTGTTGGTGGTGTAAATGTAAAGAATTATGATTTAGATACACTTAGAAATGCTGTTGCAGTTGTTTTGCAGAAAAACGTGCTGTTTTCAGGAACTATAAAAGAAAATCTTCGTTGGGGTAATGAAAACGCTACAGACGAAGAATTAAAGAGAGTATGTAAATTGGCACAGGCTGATGAATTTATAGAGAGTTTCCCTGATAAATATGATACCTATATAGAGCAGGGAGGAAGTAATGTATCAGGTGGTCAAAAGCAACGTTTATGTATTGCAAGAGCCTTGCTGAAAAAACCAAAGGTGCTTATACTTGACGACTCTACAAGTGCAGTTGATACAAAAACAGATGCCCTTATACGACAGGCATTTCTTGAGGAAATTCCTGATACAACAAAAATTATTATTGCTCAGCGTATTTCTTCGGTACAAGATGCAGATAAAATTATTGTTATGGATAACGGTGAAATAAATGCAGTAGGTACACACCAACAGCTGTTAGATAGCAACCCTATTTACAGCGAGGTTTACTATTCTCAAATGAAAGGAGCTGAGGTTTAATGGCAAAGCAACATCATAATAGGAATATGAAAATTCCAAAAGGTGTAGCAATACCAAATCAGAAAATGGATTTTAAATCTATAAAAAGACTGCTAGGCTACCTTTTTAAGCATAAAATTGTTTTAATTGTAGTTGTAATTAGTATACTCCTTAGCTCTATTACCAGTGTTGCGGCATCAATATTTTTGCAGATACTTATAGATGATTATATTACACCAATATTGGCATCTCCAAATCCTGTTTTTACAGGTATGCTAAGACTTATACTAATAATGTGTGTAATATTTGTTATAGGTGCTGTTTCGGCGTATATTTATAACAGATTAATGGCAGTTACAAGCCAAAAGGTTCTTAAAGAAATTAGAGATGAAATGTTTGAAAAAATGCAGAAGCTACCAATAAGATATTTCGACTCTAACACCCACGGCGATATAATGTCTCATTATACAAACGATGCCGACACTTTAAGACAAATGCTTTCTCAAAGCTTGCCACAAATGTTTTCATCTATAATTACAATTGTTTCAATTTTTGTAACAATGCTTGTTACAAGCTGGATATTAACTCTTGTAGTAGTTGTGTTTGTAGGCTTGATGTTAATGGTTACACAAAGAATTGCAATGACCAGTGGTAAGTATTTTATGGCACAGCAACAATCACTTGGCGATATGAATGGTTATATTGAAGAGATGATTAATGGTCAAAAGGTTGTAAAGGTTTTTTGCCACGAGGATAAAACAAAGGAAGAGTTTGACAAGAAAAATGAAGAGCTATGCAACAATGCACAAAAAGCAAACAGCTTTTCAAACTCTTTAATGCCTTTAAATGGTAATTTAGGTTATCTGTTGTATGTTTTGCTTGCTATAGTTGGAGGTTGTGTTGCAGTTGCTACTGGTGGTACAGCAATTTCTCTTGGTGCTATTGCTTCTGTTATGAATTTAAGCCGAAGCTTTATGCAACCAATAAGTCAGGTTTCTCAGCAGATTAATATGGTTATTATGGCGTTAGCAGGTGCAAAGCGTATATTCGACCTTATGGACGAAAAGCCCGAGGTTAACGACGGTTATGTAACTCTTGTTCGCTGTAAAATAGACGGTGACAAAATTACAGAGTGTAGTGAAAGAACAGGTAAATGGGCTTGGAAACATCCTCATAAAGACGGTACAATAACATATACACAATTAAAGGGAGAAGTTGTTCTTGATAATGTGGACTTTGGATATGTACCGGATAAAATAGTTTTACACGATATTGCTTTATACGCAAAGCCTGGTCAAAAGGTAGCCTTTGTAGGCTCTACAGGTGCAGGTAAAACAACTATAACAAACTTGATAAATCGTTTTTATGATATAGCTGACGGTAAAATTAGATACGACGGAATTAATATAAATAAAATCAATAAGGTTGATTTAAGAAAATCATTAGGTGTTGTATTACAAGATGTTAATTTGTTTACAGGTACTATAATGGAAAATATCCGTTATGGTAAGCTAGACGCTACCGACGAAGAAGTTATAGCAGCAGCAAAGCTTGTAAATGCACACGACTTTATAAAAATGTTACCAGATGGTTATAACACAGAGATTTCGGGCGATGGCGGAAGATTATCTCAGGGACAAAAACAGCTTATTTCTATAGCAAGAGCCGCAGTTGCCGACCCACCTGTTATGATAATGGACGAAGCTACATCTTCTATTGATACACGAACCGAAGCAATAGTACAGCAGGGTATGGATAGCCTAATGAAAGGCAGAACAGTATTTGTTATTGCCCACAGACTATCAACCGTAAAAAACAGCGATGTTATTATTGTTTTAGAAAAGGGTAGAATTATAGAGCGTGGCAACCACGAACAGCTAATTGCACAAAAGGGTAAATATTACCAGCTATACACAGGTGCATTTGAGCTTGATTAACATTAAAATTAATACCAAATAACTAAGGGCATTGTAGCTATAAAACTACAATGCCCTTGTTGTCTAAATGTATCTATAAATTATTCTTCTTTAGTGAAATAGTTGCTTTCGTTGCCTAAATACAATTTATCACCATCTATACACCAAAAAAGAGTTTCGTTGGTAGCAGAAATTTCATCAGGTGATACATATACATAATATTTAGGTTCTTCAAGAAAACCTGTAATTTTTAATCCATTTTTACTATCAATAGTATATGTGGCTTGACCTGATGAATAAAATAGTGAACAGGTACCGTCCTCATAAAATTGCAATATATCTGATTTAGACTCTGGTCTTTTCCAACTACCGATTATTTCTGTTTGTAAACTTGCACCACAGCCTGAAAATATTAATGATATTGAAATAATTATAAAAAGTATAGCTATAAATCGTTTAATTTTATTCATTATAAATTGCTCCTTAGTTTTTTATTTATTGTTTTTAATAATAAATCATATCATTTTCAAATAATAAATTGCCGTCAATGTCGATATAATTACAAGACGACCATTCTTCATCAATTTCTTTGTGTACAGCTATTAAATTATCGGAATAACTATCTTGATGGATTATGTAGTCATCAGGAATAGGAATTTCTTCACCTTTTTCGGTAAAGATTTTATAATCACCGTGTTGCTCCGACACAATTCGGTTACAGGAAATACCTTCTGCTTTGTAACATTCTTTTGGTTCAAATTGTATATTGCCTAATTTATCAACAACTGTAAAATAACTACTTTTGTTTCCTCTGATTAGTATTGTTGAATATCCGTTGTTAAAGCTAAAAATATTAGAACCAAAATTTTTTCTAACAGGTCCCCCTCCAGTTTGTATCGGCAATTCTATGCCAGTACCACAACTATAAATTAAGTTGGATTTTTTAGATAATAAATCATAAAAATACAAGTCTTCCACCGAGTTATCAGTATTGGTTGAATATATAAAACCATCATCAGAAATTCCATCGGATAGCAGATAGCTAGGGGTATTTGTTTTACATGTTTCTAATGAGCCATCTTTATGTAGCAAAGCAAGTTGGTAATCTTTTGTGTAAATATCTTTTACAGAAACTAAACAATTACCGTTAACAAAACAATCGTAAATTTCATTTATCTCATAATCGGGATTAATTTCAATTGATTTGCCTGTTTTTGCATTAAATAATTTAGAGTCGTTGTTTGGATATGTAAATATACCTTCTTGCAGATAATCTATATCGTATGAATCAAAAGCCTCTTGTTGTGACGCGAGATAATCTCCAATCA
>JAXJTR010000206.1:0-25900 GCA_036309465.1 Acutalibacteraceae bacterium | reverse complement strand
TAAATATACATTACCGATATTCCTCCATAGCTCAGTCGGTAGAGCGCATGACTGTTAATCATGATGTCACTGGTTCGAGCCCAGTTGGGGGAGCCACTAAGAGTAGCGAAAGCTACTCTTTTTTTACGTGATATTATTTTATTATAGTGATTTTATATGATATAATGTGAGTGTGTTGCAAAGACTGATAAGCAAGACAGCAATGCAAGCAAGGAAAATATGGTCGAGAATATAACTGATAAACAATTTGATGTTCTGATGAATTTAAATATTCAAAATGTGGAAGATTTAGCAACTAAAAAGGAAGTAGTTGTTGAATTACAAAGTCTAATTGATAAGAAATAAGTTATTTTAATTTAAATAGGAGGTGAGTTTGTGAACTACGAAAGATTGTTAGATAAAAAAGAGAAGCTTTTGAAAATGCAAACAAGTCATTCTGAAAATATTTTTGAGAACTTCAATAAAGCATTTGAAATTGAGTATGCACATAACTCTACGGCTATTGAGGGTAATACTCTTACGCTAATTGAAACTAAAGTTTTGATTGAAGATAAAATTTCTGTAGGTAAGAAATCTTTACGTGAGATTTATGAAGTTGTTAATCATAATAAGGCTTTTTCATATGTAAAAAACTGTATTGCCGAAGATAAACCTCTTGATGAAAATATAGTAAAAGATATACATGAAATTCTTATGGAAAATATTTTAGTTGGTGGTATTTATCGTAATGTTGAGGTGCGTATAACAGGTGCTAAACATAAACCTCCTGTTCCAAGTGAAATGTATTATCAGATTAAGGATTTCTTTTCGAATCTTAATTTTAAATTTGATTTAAATCCTATTGAATTAGCAGCATGGACTCATGCTGAGTTTGTAAAGATTCATCCCTTTGTTGATGGTAACGGCAGAACATCAAGACTTATTATGAACTATCAGCTTTTAAAGTATGGGTTCCTACCAGTTTCAGTTAATAAGGAAGATAAGCTTGATTATTTTAATTTTCTTGAAGAGTATGCAGTGAATGGTAATTTAAAGCCATTTGCAGAATTTGTTGCAGAACTTGAAGAAAAACAGCTCGATGAATATCTTTCTATCATCAAATAAATTCTTAAAATTTAATATTAAATCACAGAGTTGATTTTATAGAAATATAGGCTCTATATCAATAGTTGGAAAATTCTTATAAATAATTTGTTATACTCAACCCCTATTTAAAAAAGTACAAATATAATATAACTAACAACAAACCAGCCACAGCAATACCCCCATTAATAAGGTGTTTGCTGTGGCTGGTTATTTATGTAGTGTTTTCTGTTTCTAACAGTAAATTTAGTATAAGTTCAGTATAAATCCGATTATAAATTCACTATAATTATTCCCAATATGGGTAATTGGAAAAATTATTCTATACAGAACTTCTTTGGCTCAGACTCGTATACGTTGTTGCCCTTGCAGTCGATTGCAACTATACATGGGAAATCTTCTACTGTGTACTCTCTGATAGCCTCTGTGCCTAAATCCTCGTAGCATAGAAGCTGTTCTGATTTTATACTCTTTGCAATTAAAGCTGCGGCACCGCCAATAGCTGCAAAGTATACACCGTGGTTTCTTACAATAGCGTCAATAACCTCTTGGTTTCTTGCACCTTTGCCTATCATACCCTTTAAACCCATATCTAGCAATGTTGGTGCATATTTGTCCATTCTGTAGCTAGATGTTGGACCTGCTGGGCCTACTGCGTAACCTGGCTTTGCTGGTGCAGGACCTACATAGTATATAAGCTCGCCTTTAATGTCAACTGGGAATGCCTCGCCTTTCTCGGCTAGCTCGTATAATCTTTTGTGTGCAGCATCTCTACCTGTGATAATAGTACCAGATAGCAAAACGCTTTCGCCTGCTTTTAAATCCTCTATAATTTCATCTGTTATAGGTAATGTAATCTTCTTCATTGTTAAATTCTCCTTATATAGTAGCTGACTTGTGTCTTGCTGCGTGACAGCAAATATTTACTGCTACAGGCATACCTGCTATATGTGTTGGATATGTTTCGATATTTACACCTAGTGATGTTGTTGTACCACCAAGACCAGCAGGACCAAAGCCCATTTTGTTGATTTCTTGATATAGATACTCTTCAAGCTCTGCATAGCGTGGGTCTGGATTGCTTGTGTTAATAGCTCTAAAGCTTGCCTTTTTAGCTAATTGAGCAGCCTTTTCAAAAGTACCGCCTATACCAACACCTACTACCATTGGTGGGCAAGGGTTAGGGCCAGCCTTTCTTACTGTGTCAAGAACAAAATCTATTACGCCTTGCTTACCATAAGATGGAGTAATCATTTTAATAGCTGACATATTCTCGCTACCAAAGCCTTTACCACCAGCTACAATAGAAATCTTGTTGCCTGGTACAATCTCGGTGTGGATTATTGCAGGTGTGTTGTCTTTTGTGTTAATTCTGTCGAAAACAGGGTCGTTAACAACTGACTTTCTTAAATAGCCCTCTTTATATGCCTGTCTTACACCATTTTCAACAGCATTGTGGAAGCTACCGCCCTCAACAACAACCTTGTCGCCATATTTAACAAATAGAACAGCCATACCAGTGTCTTGACAAATAGGAATTTGCTCCTCTGCGGCAATTTTGTTGTTCTCAAGAAGCTGACAGATAACCTGCTTACCAACCTCTGATTTTTCAGTTTCTAGTGACTTGTTAAAAGCCTCTGTAATGTCGTCACCAATATAGTAGTTACAATCCATAAACAGTTGCTTTACAACCTTTGTTATTTCATCTGCTTTTATTACTCTAAAATCCATAATAATTCCCTCTGTTAAAAATATAATATTTACATTATTATAAAATAAATTACAATATTTTGCAAGTGTACTGTTTAGTTTGTAACCAGTATAATTCTCATAACAAAGCCGATTGCAGTCTATAATAATTTTTATGCTTGTTAATATGGTTAAATATTTGTAATCGTTTTTTTACAAATTGCACATAACAGTTAAGAAAAAACCGAAAATATGTTTGTTTATGGGCTGGGTTTTTGTCATTATATAAGAAAAAATGGCTTTAAATGGGGTTATTAAGTAAAATTGTTCGTCATTATATACAAAATAGTAGCCTCCAATTTATTTGACATATCCAAATATCTTGCTATAATACAAATTGTAAAACACAATAAGAATTTTATACTTTAAGTGTAACAGTGAAGTTTATAAAAACTTGTGTCATACAGGTAGTGTTACAAAATTTAAGGTAAATATTAATGATTAGGAGTTTTATTTTTATGCTGAAAACCAGTTTAGGTAATCAAAGCAAATTAAAAACAAAATTTAGACGAGGCATTGTTATGCTGCTAATGAGCGGTGTGCTTACATATTCTGTATTTTCTGTTGCAGCTTTAAACAGAACAGTTTTTGTTAATGCTGACGGTGAACAACAGCAGATAAACACAATGAGCAACGATGTTGACGAGATACTTACACGTGTAGGTGTAAAATTAAGCAAAAACGACACCTTTAATACAGCAGAGGCAGACGGTAATATGACTATTAATGTTAAACGTGCTTTTCCTGTATATATAGATATGAATGGCAAAACTACCGAATATAAAATTACTGGTGGTACAGTTGCAGATTTGCTGAAAAAGGCTAATATAACATTAACAGAAAAACAGCTTGTTACACCTGCTGTTACAGAAAAGCTTACTGAGGATTTAACTGTAAGTATAGCAAATGGTAACGCTATTACAGTTACCGCAGACGGAAAAACTACAAATCATATTGTGCCACAGGGTACAGTTGTAGATACACTAAAGGCTTTAAATATTACATTAGGTAAAAGTGATATAATTAATTGCAATAAAAAAGATACCGTTACAGATGGTATGGCTATTGTTATTAACAGAGTTATTTATAGAGATGTAACTACAAAAGAGGCTATTCCTTTTGAAACTATAGAAACAGAGTCAACTGAAATTGAGGTTGGCGAAACTGAAATTAAAACTAACGGTGTAAACGGTGAGTATACTGTTGTAACTCGCCAAAAGTTAGTAGACGGAAAAATAGCAAAAACAGCTGAATTAAGCAGAGAAATTACAAAGCAGGCTGTACATAAAGAAGTTATTGTTGGTGTAGAACCACAGGTTGAAAGTGAAAATGTGTTTTACGATATGTACGGTAACGCTGTATCATATTCAGCAGTGCATTACGGTTCTGGCACAGCCTACACAGCCCCTGCAGGTGCATTAACAGCTTCAGGTACTGAGGTTTTTGAGGGTGGCGTTGCAGTTAACCCTAACATAATTCCGCTAGGCTCTAAGCTTTATATAGTTGCAGATGACGGTTATACTTATGGCTATGCAACAGCTGTTGATACAGGCGGTGCATTGTATGACGGTTCTGCTATAGTAGATTTATTCTATTTTTCAGAGTCACAGTGCTATGAATTTGGCAGACGAAATGTAAGCGTTTATGTTCTTGAATAAAATTTTTTCAGGGTGGCATTTGTCACCCTGTTTTTATTTTTAGGCTGATACCTGTTTAAATATGTATTATTAAATATACTCCCACTAAAGTTGATGTTTTAAAAGTATCGTGATATAATTTTTATGAAAACAAGTTGTTTTTTGTGGGGTGAAGTTATGAAATTTATTATAAGAATATTTGCTGTTGCCATAGTGGTGCTGTTGGCAAATTGTAACTATATTATAAAAAGTGCAGAAGTACCGTGGCTGTTACCATTGCTTATAATTGGTTTTGTTGTAGTAAACATTTTTCCGTCAATTCATAACCGAAAAATTAATACTACAAGGCTTAAAATATGTGCAGACGGTTGTGAGCTTTTAATTCAATTTTTAATTTCTGTTGTTATAACCAGTGTTGTGCAAATAGTATTTGCGTTTAAGATTATACCAAGTGATATACTAGGCTGGGGGCTGGGTGTTCTACAGGCAGTTTTGGTGGAAGCGGTAATTTTTTGGAATGGAATTATAAGAGTTTATTGCACATCTATTCAGTTGGGAATAAAAATAAGAGTTATTGGTGCTTTGCTTGGTTGGGTGCCTATTGCCAATATTTGTGCTTTATTTACAATTATTCGCACAGTAGGTAAAGAGATAGAATTTGAAAACAACAAGATAATACTAAACAACCAACGTAAAGAACAGCAAATTTGTAAAACTAAATATCCAATACTGCTGGTGCACGGTGTATTTTTTAGAGATAACAAAAATCTAAACTATTGGGGTAGAGTGCCAAAAGAGCTTGAAATTAATGGTGCTGAAATATTTTATGGTGACCACGAGTCCGCTTCCTCTGTAGTATATAGTGCAAACCAATTAGCTGATAAAATAAAGGAAATTATAAACAACACAGGCTGTGAAAAGATAAATATTATTGCTCATTCAAAGGGTGGTATAGATTGTCGTTATGCTATAAGTAAGCTTAATATGGCACCTTATGTTGCATCACTTACTACTGTAAATACTCCTCATAGAGGTTGTTTATTTGTTGATTACTTACTTAGTAAAATTCCTGAAAATATGCAGAAATCATTGGCTAATACATATAATAGCTCTGCTAAATTGTTAGGTGATATTCAACCTGATTTTATGTCGGCTGTGGCAGACCTTACCGAAAGTAGCTGTAGTGAATTAAATAAAACAGTTAAGGATTCTCCACTGGTTTACTATCAGAGCGTTGGCTCTAAATTAAACAATGCAACAAACGGAAAATTCCCACTTAATTTTTCATATCATATTGTTAACCATTTTAGCGGAGATAACGACGGATTAGTAGCAGAACCGTCGTTTAAATGGGGCAGTAACTACACATTTATTATCGTTAAGGGTAAACGAGGTATATCTCACGGTGATGTAATAGATTTAAACCGAGAAAATATAGAGGGTTTTGATGTAAGAGAATTTTATGTTAAGCTTGTAGCTGATTTGAAAAATAGAGGGTTTTAACTTAATTAAAAAAGGGATATCTTGCTAATAAAATGCAAGATATCCCTTTTTATGTAATAGTCATACTATAGTAAAAACTATAAAAGTTTTTTATTGTAGATAGTTTAAGATTTATAATATTATAGAAGTAGTTCTTCCATTTCGTTTGTGGTATGTCCTCGATAAATGTGTAATCTAATGTCGTTGAACATATCGAAATATAAAGGCATAAACTCATCAAGAGTAGCTTGGGTAAATTCAAATTGGTACTTTATAAGGTCAACCATAGCTTCTGCATCGCATTTATACACATCAGCAGAACCATATATATCCTCTGTAATATCGTCGGCTACTTCTTTTGTAAGAGAAGGTTGGTTTCTGAAAAAGGCACGCAGGCTGATATAAGACAATGATTTTTCGTGATAAAATTCATCTTCATATTTTAATAGCTTTGATTTTTCAGGAATATAATAAGGTACGTTTGCTTGTTCTATTTTTGTGTCATAATAATCTTCCAAATCTCCAACACAAATAAGGTACTCGGCAACTAAATCATAGTTCAAAGATGAAACTTTAGTTGCGTCTTCAATGATTTCATCATCTGCAACAAAAACAAAAAATTTACCGTCAAGGTCAAGTGCTCTAATATAATTCAGAAATTCTTCCTTTGAGAGTGGCTGGTTTTGTGAGTTGTAAATCTCTAAGAGCTTTGATAATGGTATTATTCCATAAAGGTTGCAGACTGCATTACAATATTTTTCTAATAGTATTGCTGTTTCTTTATTTAGTTCTTTCATAATAAAACTCACTTTCTTTACTTCTTGATTTTTGGGTGTCTATAATAGTAGTTTTCAAAATATTATAGAATACATTTTTGTTTGTGTGTCATAATTTGAAAATGCTAGTTTTTAATTAAGGTTTAGTATAAGATTATATTTCTTTAGTATATCGTACAAAACAGCATAATCATTATTTTTAAACACTACAGAATTAAAATTACGATTTATCTTCTTGTGATTTATTTTTTTACGGTTTAACTTATTGTTTAGCTTTCTGTGGTTTAGTTTTTTAAGTTTTTTCTTATAAACCAAATGGCAAATGTTATTGTTTACATTGATTTGCTTTTTTATATAATATGGGTAACTACCTAAGCACAGATTTAGATTTTCTACAGTGATAATATCCTGAATTATTTCTTTTTTTCTTTTCCTGTTCCAAAACCAAGTCTTTTTTCTTAGTTTATTTAGTTCGGAATATATAACTTTTTGCATTTTTAGGACATCTAAATCATTGTTTGTGCAGACTATTTCCTGCTCCAGTTCATAAATTTTCTGTTTAAGTAACCCCAGCTCGTACTCATCAATCATATGTGTATATGAACTGCTTTGTCCTCTTTCTTGATATTTCATTAAAGGAATTGCAAAGAGCGATATAAATATTATAATTGCTGAGAAAATTACAATAAATGGATTTGAATTTGCTTCGTTTGTGATTTGCATTAATAATGCAGCAACTATTGAAATACCGAAAGCTTGAAAATTGGAGGAGAAGTCATCAAATAATGACAGATGTTTAGATAAATAGTCTGCTCTTATAAACAATCGTTTTATTTCCTTGTTTTTGACTAATGTGTCAATTTTTCCACCTTTTGCATAAAATGAATTTATAATTTTTATTCGATTGATATAATAATTATCATTTTCTTCCCAATGTTTTTTATATCCGTCTAATTCGTCAAAAAGTTCATCGTCACAAGAACGGAGATTTTTCATACTATCTTTTATGGGAGAATATAGTGATGATATTAACGGAAGTATTAAGAAGGAGAGTGTTACTAATAATAGTAAAATTAATTCTATAAGGTGTAAAATGTCAAAATATAGTTGTGGAATATTGTTTTTAAAAATCCATATAATTAATTTTAATAATAAGGCTAATAACAAACATACTATAGCTATAGTAGTTGTTAATTTAGTAAGTTTACTTTTCTTATTCATTTTATTTATTCCTCGTGTATTGTAATATGGAGAAAATATTAAATCAAAATCCCGCCATTAACGCTTAAAATTTGACCTGTTATAAAGCTTGATTTTTCATTGGCTAAAAATAGAACAGCATTAGCTACATCTGCCCCTGTGCCAAGCTTGCATAGGGGTGTTTCTTCTGTAAGCTGGTCTAGGGTTTCTTGTGGGAAAGATGACATCATATCTGTCATAATAACTCCTGGGGATACACAATTTACCCTTATGTTACTGGGTCCAACCTCTTTTGCAAGTGCTTTGGTTAAGCCGATAACCCCTGCTTTAGAAGCTGAATAATGCACCTCACAGCTACCACCTGTTTCGCCCCACATAGAGGCTATATTTACAATACAGCCTGTGTGGTTGCTTATCATTTTTGGCAATACACAGCTACAACAGTTATATACACTGGTAAGATTTGTGTTAATCATCTTTGACCAACAGTCTGGTGTTATGTCGGTAAATAAAATCTGCTGTGCTATGCCTGCGTTATTTACAAGAGTATCTATAAATCCAAATTCAGAATTAATATCCTTTACCATTTGCTGTACTTGAGTATAGTCAGCAACATCTGCCTTGAAAATTTTAGCTTTTCCTCCAGCTGATACTATCTCCTGCTTCAGTTGCTTAGCTTTTTCAAGGCTATGGTTGTAGTTTATTGCTACGTTGTAACCATTTTTACCAAAGGCTCTAGCTATGTCTGCTCCAATTCCACGGGAAGCTCCTGTTATTAATACGGTTTTGCTCATAATTATTCTTTAACTAAAACATTAACAATTTCATTAATGTACATTTTGTGCCAATCATCACCGTTGTAGTTGCTTAGTACAGAGGTATCTATAACACTTTCTTCGTTAAGCATTTGTCCGTACATTTTTCTGCAAATAAGTACAAGCTTAGACTCCTCAAAATATGGCACACCGTTAATATGGTTAACAGTTAAGCCTGTTTCTGCTACCTTGTCAATATCTCTGCCACTTTTTGTTCCGCATAGCTTTAATACATCTCTGTAGCTGTTGTCAAGAATACATAAAGAGAACAGCTCGCCTTTTTCAAGCATACCAAAGGTATAACGCTGTGGTCTTATAAATGTGTATGCTACAGGCTTGTTCCACATTATACCTAAACCGCCCCAGCTGGCTGTCATCATATTTGTTTTTGTGTCGTCCTGTGCTGTTACTAACATCCAATCTGTGCCGATTAGCTTAAATGGGTTTTCTACTATTTCAATTGGTTTAATTTCTTTAAAGCTCATTATAAATTACTCCTTTTATTAAAATTATGTGCGTCATATTATATGTATCTATTAGGGTAATTATAGCATTAACTTACTTAATATACAATATTTTTCGTATATATGAATAAATATACAGTTATTGATGAATATTGTATATTTACTTTTTGAGTATTTTATATTGATTGTTGAAAAAACTGTTAAAAATGTGGAGAAGTTATTTAATTGATTTTCGACATAATCTGTATTTTTTGGTTATTGATACGAAAAACAAGGGGTTTGAATAAATATACAAAAAACCCTTGATTTTTAGTATAAGGTGAGTATAATATAACTTGTGACAAAACTATAAGTAGTTAACACTAATTTATATATACAGGAGGGTCATTTATTATGGCAAAGAAGAAGAAGGAAGATATTAAAAAGGTTGTACTTGCTTACTCCGGTGGTCTTGATACATCTATTATTATTCCATGGTTAAAAGAAAATTACAACAACTGCGAAGTTATTGCAGTTTCTGGTGACGTTGGTCAGGGCACAGAGCTAGAGGGTCTTGAGGAAAAGGCTATTGCTACTGGTGCTTCAAAGCTATACATAGAAGATTTGAATAAGGAATTTGTTGAGGAGTATGTATTCCCAACAATTAAGGCTGGTGCAGTTTACGAGGGTAAATATCTACTTGGTACTTCTTTTGCAAGACCAGTTATTGCAAAGAGAATTGTAGAAATCGCTAAAGCAGAGGGTGCAGACGCTATCTGCCACGGTTGTACAGGTAAGGGTAACGACCAAGTTCGTTTTGAGCTTGCTATTAAGGCTTATGCTCCTGAATTGGCTATTATTGCTCCTTGGAGAACATGGGAGTTTAAGTCAAGAGAAGACGAAATTGCTTATGCAGAGGCTAAGAACATTCCACTAAAAATTAACAGAGAAACAAACTATTCTAAAGATAAAAACCTATGGCACCTATCACACGAGGGTCTTGACCTTGAAGACCCAGCTAACGAGCCAATGTATAATAAAGAGGGCTTCCTAGAGCTTGGCGTATCACCTGAGCAGGCTCCTGATAAGCCAACTTATGTTACTATCTCTTTTGAAAAGGGTATTCCTGTTGCTGTTGATGGCGAGAAAATGGACGGTGTGTCTATTGTTAAAAAGCTTAATAAGCTAGGTGGCGAAAACGGTATTGGTATTACAGATATGGTAGAAAACCGTCTTGTTGGTATGAAGGCAAGAGGTGTATACGAAACACCAGGTGGTACTATCCTTTACGCTGCACACGCTAAGCTTGAAGAAATCTGCCTAGACAGAGATACTCAGCATTATAAAGAGGTTATTGCTAACCGTTTTGCAGAGCTTGTATACTATGGTCAGTGGTACACACCACTAAGAGAAGCTTTGTCAGCATTTGTTGACAGCACACAGGAAACTGTTACAGGCGATGTTAAGTTTAAGCTATACAAGGGTAACATTATCGACGCTGGTGTAACATCTCCATACTCACTATATGACGAGGAGTTTGCTACATTCGACGAGGACGAGGTTTATAACCAGAACGATTCAGAGGGCTTTATAAACCTATTTGGCTTGCCAATAGAAGTAAGAGCAAAGAAAGGCTTAGTTAAGTAATTAAAAGCCACTTATATTACTAAAAATGTAAAGGGACGGGTGAATTTTGTCGCTCGTCCCATATACTAATTTATGAGGTGAAAAAAATGAAGCTGTGGACAGGCAGATTTCAGAAAGAAATAAGCAAAACAACAAACGATTTTAACTCATCTATATCATTCGACAGCAGAATGTATAAAGAGGATATTACAGGCAGTATTGCACACGCAACTATGCTTGGTGAGTGCGGTATAATCGCAAAAGAGCAGTCTGAAATTATTTGCAAGGGTCTTAAAGAAATTCTTGCGGATATCGAAAACGGTGCCTTAGAGATAGATATGGAGGCAGAGGATATCCACACATTTATCGAGGGCGAGCTTACTAAAAGACTTGGCGATGCTGGTAAAAGACTTCACACTGCAAGAAGTCGTAACGACCAGGTTGCACTTGATATAAGACTATATTTGCGTAATCAAATAGATGAATTAAAATCGCTTGTAAAGGGCTTAATAGAGGTTATCTGCAATAAGGCAGAAATGTATGCCGAAACAGTTATGCCAGGCTATACACATTTGCAAAGAGCACAGCCTATAACCTTTGGTCATCATCTTATGGCTTACGCAGAAATGCTTTTGCGTGACCTTTCAAGACTAGAGGACACTCAAAAGAGAATGAATGTAAACCCATTGGGTAGCGGTGCTTTAGCTTGTACTACTTATGCTATAGACAGAAATATTACAACACAGCTGTTAGGCTTTGACCGCCCTACAAGAAACAGCCTTGACGGTGTTTCTGACAGAGATTTTTGTATGGAGCTTGCTTCTGCACTTTCAATAATTATGGTGCATTTGTCAAGATTTTCAGAAGAAATTATTATGTGGTGCTCTTGGGAGTTTAAATTTATTGAGCTTGACGATGCTTTCTCAACAGGCTCATCTATTATGCCACAAAAGAAAAATCCTGACATTGCCGAGCTTGTAAGAGGTAAGTCAGGCAGAGTATTTGGCGATTTGCAGTCATTACTAACAGCTATGAAAGGTATCGCACTTGCTTATAATAAAGATATGCAGGAAGATAAAGAGGCTATTTTTGATGCAGTTGACACAGTAAAAATGTGTATTACAGCCTTTACTCCAATGCTAGACACTATGACAGTTATCTCACAGAATATGCGTAATGCAGCGGCAGGCGGTTTTATAAATGCTACTGACTGTGCAGATTATCTTGTTAAAAAGGGTATGCCATTTAGAGATGCCTACAAGGCTACAGGTTCATTGGTTGCTATTTGCATAGAAAAGGGTCTAACTCTTGAAACATTGCCAATAGAGGAATACAAGGCTGTTTGCGATGTATTTGACGAGGGTGTTTTCGAGGCTATTTCACTAGAGAAATGTGTAAAAGAAAGAAGCCCTTATGGTGGCCCTGCAAATGTATTAAATGCAGTTAAAGAAGTTAGAGAGATTTTATGCTAATCTTAATTTAACCACTGGATAAAATCCAGCGTTAAAGGTTGTATTAGATGTGCTGTGGGTAGCCTATGTAACAGGCGTACCATAATTAAAAAATATCTATAATTAAATTACTATATATAAAACGAAAAGAATAATCAAACTATGGGCTAAATACGAGCGAAAACTTTTTCTGTAAAGAAAAAGTTAAGCGAGCTTAAAGTTTGGGTTCAGCCTTTTTAAAGGCTGAAAGAAAGAGAGATGAAAAAGATGATTAAGGTTGGTATTATAGGTGCCACAGGCTATGCAGGTGCCGAGCTTGTACGCTTGCTTATGGGTCACCCACAGGCAGAGGTAACAGCAATAAGCTCTGTTAGCTTTGAGGGTAAGGCTTTAAGCGAGGTTTACCCTGCTTATTATAAACTAAATGATATGGTTTGCGAAAAGGCAGACACAGTTGTAGATAAATGCGATGTTATTTTTGCAGCATTGCCACACGGTCTTTCACAGGAGCTAGCTAAAACTTGCTTTGATAAGGATAAGATTTTTATTGACCTTGGTGCAGATTTTAGACTTGAAAACGAAGAGGATTACAAAGAATGGTATGGTGGCGAATATACAGATAAAGAGCTTCATAAAAATTCTGTATATGCTTTGCCTGAGTTTTTCAGAGATAACATAAAGGGCAAAAAGACTATTGCAAACCCAGGTTGCTATACAACAGGTGTGCCACTTGCTATTGGACCTGCTGTTGCAAAGGGTTTAGTAGAAACAAAGGGAATAATTGCCGACTGTAAAAGTGGTGCAACAGGTGCCGGCAGAGGTCTTTCTCAGGGCACACATTTTACAGACTTAAACGAGGGCTTCCACCCTTATAAGGTTGCTTGCCATCGCCATACACCAGAGATAGAGCAGACACTTTCACACCTAGCTGAAAAGCCTGTTAAAATTACATTTGTTCCACATTTGTTGCCTGTAAACAGAGGTATTATCTCTACTGTATATGCTCCACTAAAAGAGGGCGTTACAGAAGAGCAAATAAGAAAGGTATACGAAGACTTTTATGCAGATGAATATTTTGTAAGACTTCTACCAAAGGGTATGGTTGCAGATATTCATAATATTAAGTATTCTAACTTTGGTGATATTTCACTACATATAGATACACGAACAAACACCCTTGTAGCAGTTTCTGCTATTGATAATATGGTTAAGGGTGCGGCTGGACAAGCTGTGCAGAATATGAATATAGTTTGCGGTTTAGAGGAAAAAACAGGTTTAGAGATTATCCCACCTGCGTTTTAATTGTTGAAGAGTATAATTGAGAGGAATATATTAAAATGATAGTTTCAAATGAAGACAGAGCCCACGTACTGGTACAGGCATTGCCATACATACAAAAATATTCAGGGCAGACAATTGTAGTAAAATACGGTGGTAACGCTATGATTAGCCCAGAGCTTAAAAGTGCTGTTATGAGCGACATTGTTCTTATGCGACTAGTTGGCGTAAATGTTGTGCTTGTACACGGTGGTGGCCCAGAGATAAGCCAAATGCTTAACAAGGTTGGCAAAGAAAGTAAGTTTATAAACGGTATGCGTGTTACCGACCAAGAAACTATTGATATAGTTCAAATGGTACTTGCTGGTAAGGTTAACAAAAGCCTTGTGCAGTGCCTAAGCGAGCATAGCGGACAGGCTATTGGCTTGTGTGGTCTTGACGGTAAAATGCTTATGGCTGATAAGCTTGCTACAGCTGATGATTTAGGCTATGTTGGCGAAATAAGAGAGGTTAATGCTACTGTTATTAACGACGCTATTGCTAACGGATATGTTCCTATAATCTCAACAGTTGCAGGTGGCTACGACGGTAAGGTTTACAATATTAATGCAGACATTGCCGCAGCACAAATTGCTGCTAAGCTGGGTGCAAGCAAGCTAATTCTTATGACAGATATTCGTGGCTTGCTAAGAGATAAAGATGATGAAAATACTCTTATCCCTGTAGTTAATGTAAGCGAAGTGCCTATGCTTAAAAAAGAGGGCATTATAAGTGGCGGTATGATTCCTAAAATCGACTGCTGTGTAGAAGCTGTTCGTCAGGGTGTAAAGCGTGCCCATATTATAGACGGAAGAATTGAACATTCAATCCTTATCGAAATGTTTTCTGACGAGGGTATTGGTACAATGTTTTATTAAAAAACACTGTGCTAAATCTGCCTAACTGCTTTGCACAAGGTTGATTAAAAATATTAGGGTGTATTTTATTTTTTATTAATATTTGTAGCTTGTATTAAGCTGGTTAGGAGATAAAAATGACACATATAGAAAAAGCAAATAAATTATTTCAACAAAAATATCATTGTTCACAGGCGGTTCTTACTGCGTTTGCAGAAGAACTTGGATTAACAGAAAAACAGGCACTTAAACTTGGTGGTTGCTTTGGCGGTGGAATGTGCAAAGGTGAGGTTTGTGGTGCCTGTACTGGGGCGTTAATGGCGTTAGGCTTAAAGTTTGGTCAATGTGAAGATAATGATGAAGCTAGTAGATATAAAGCAAATGAAATAACAGTAAAATTTCTTGAGCAATTTCGTAATGAAAATGGTTCATATATATGTAAAGAATTATTAGGTTGCGATTTAGCAACAGCAGAGGGCAAGGAGTATGCTGTTAAACATAATCTGTTTACAGAGTTTTGCCCATTAATGGTTACATCTGCTGTAAAAATAGTAGAAAAGCTTTTGGCTGAATAATGAATTGTGAGCGTTACCTCACACTGTAAACTAGGATTTGAGGCATAGAATAAGCAAAGTATATTTAGATACAACGCAATCTAATATTTGCATTGGTGTATTTGCTAATGGTGCAGAGGTAGTTTTGGCTGGTACAACGGTTAATGCTATGGCTGTAAAATACAAAAATGGTGAGTATCAACGGTTTGCAGAGGAATACGATATACATTTTATATTTGAGGATAACATTCCAAAGATAGATTTTTACGCTATTCCTATGGTTGAAATTTTTGCTGTAGACAGCTCAGGGGGCTATATTGGTTCTTTAGGGCAACCTACTGATTTGCAAGAGAATATACCAATCTGTTATATTGATATATAGATAAAAACTGTTATTTGATTGCCGAGAATGGTAAAGAATTTTTAAAAAATGCTCATCAATGGAAAAAACATTTAACTCCTTGTGCTGATATTGAGCTTTTTGAATCCTTAAAAGAAGCACAGAAAAATTATGAATTTTTAGACAGAGTTAAGCTAGAGCAGGAATTGCAAAATTTGAATACAGCAAAATAGAAATAAACAAATTTCAATTTTACCACCGTATAATACTAAAAATAAACTGAAATGTGAGGTGCGATATGTCGGTACAGATAAAAGAAATGGTTATTGATGACTATGATGAAATATTTGCAATGTGGCAAATTACTACCAAAAGAGCCTTATCAGAGGCAGACCAAAGGGACGAAATTGCAAGATATCTTAACAGAAACCAAGGTATGAGTCAGGTTGCAGTTGTTAACGGAAAAATAGTTGGCACTGTACTGGCTGGGCACGACGGTAGACGAGGCTTTATTCATCATATGGCTGTGTTGCCTGAATACAGACGCAAGGGCATAGCAAGGGCTATGGCTGAAAAAGCTTTAGAAAAGCTTGCAGAAGACGGAATGAAAAAGACTCATATTTTTACATACTGCGACAATATGTGCGGACAAAGCTTTTGGAGTAGCCTTGGCTTTGAAAAAAGAGAAGATATTTTTGTTTATTCCTATAATCATAAATAATAGTTATATTTAAAAATAAAAGGAAGTGTATAATATGACACTTAATCAAATTAAGGCTGACGACAGCCAATATATAATGAATACTTATGGTCGTTTTAATACTGCACTGGTTAAGGGCGAAGGCTCTAAGGTGTGGGATTCTGAGGGCAAAGAGTATATAGATTTTACCAGTGGTATTGGTGTAAATTGTTTGGGCTATTCAGACGAGGGCTGGGCAAAGGCTGTTTCACAGCAGGCTTGCACCTTACAGCATATCTCTAATTTGTACTACAGCCCATTACAAACAGAGCTTGCAAAACAGCTATGTAATATTACAGGCTTTAGCAAGGTGTTTTTTGCTAACAGTGGTGCAGAGGCTAACGAATGTGCTATTAAAATCGCAAGAAAATACAGCTTTGATAAATACGGTAAAGAGAGAACAGATATTGTAACTCTGCAAAACTCTTTCCACGGAAGAACAATAACAACCTTGTCTGCAACTGGTCAAGATGTTTTTCATAATTATTTCTTCCCATTTACAGAGGGCTTTTCATTTGCTGTTGCAAATAGTATGGATAGTATTAAAGAAAATGTTACAGATAAAACCTGTGCTGTTATGATTGAGCTTGTACAGGGCGAGGGCGGTGTAAACCCTCTTGAAAAGGAGTTTGTACAACAGCTTGCAGATTTCTGTAACGAAAAGGACATTCTTTTAATTATAGACGAAGTTCAAACAGGTGCAGGCAGAACAGGTACATTTTATTGCTATCAGCAGTTTGGCATACAGCCAGATATTATTTCATCTGCAAAGGGTCTTGGTGGTGGCTTGCCAATGGGTGCTTGTATGTGTACAGAAAAGCTTGCACAGGTTATGTCAGCAGGTACACACGGTACAACCTATGGTGGTAATCCTGTTGCTTGTGCAGGTGCTTTAGAGGTTGTTAAAAGAGTTGCAGATAAAGACTTTTTAGCACAGGTTGTTGAAAAGGGTAATTATATAAGAGAACAGCTTTCAGAAATGCAGGGTGTTTCACAGGTGCGTGGAATGGGTATGATGATTGGTGTTGTGCTTGAAAAGGATAACGCAAAAGAGGTTGCATCAAAGTGCGTAGAAGCAGGCTTGTTGGTGCTTACTGCTAAAAATCTTATTCGTTTCTTGCCTCCTCTAAATATTACTAAAAAAGAAATAGACAAAGGTCTTGAAATTTTCAAGGCTTGTTTGTAAACTATAAGAAAAAAAGAATAATAAGAATAACCTCTTTTTTTACATAGGAGAAAATATAAAATGAGAAAAATACTTGCTAAGCTGTTGACTGTTGTAATAACAGCTACATTAATAACAGGTGTTGTAAGCGGTTGTGGAGAGTCTGGTGAGGATAAGGGCAACTCTAATGTAGATACTTCGTCAACCACAAGCCAACCAAAGGAGAAAACAGAGTTTGTATATACTACAAATTCCAAAGGCGAAGTAACTCTTAGTAAGCATAACAAAGAGCTAAGCAAAAACACCGAAGTTATTGTTATTCCAAAAGCGGAAAAAGGTAACCTTACCAAGATAGAGCCTAGCGTGTTTGTGTCTAATACAGTAGTAACCGAGGTTAATATTCCCGACACTGTACAGGAAATTGGAGATATCGCCTTTAAGGGCTGTTTAAATCTGCAAAAAGTTAATCTGCCAAAGTCGTTAAAGTCTATTGGTGTGGGAGCATTTATGGGCACTGCCCTAAAAGAGGTTACTTTACCAAACACTGTTACTCAGGTAGGTGTAAAGGCATTTTCAACTTGCCCTAGGCTGGAAAAGCTTACTATTAACGAGGGTGTAACTGTTTTAAATAATATTTGCAACAACTGTAAAAATCTAAAGGAGTTACATTTACCCTCTACAATAAAAACAATTGCACAAGATTTTACAGTGCTACCTGCAACAACAGTTTACACTCCAAATAATCAGGTTGTTATTGATTATTGTGTTGCTAACGGAATTAATTATCAAATAATTTAATATATTTAAGGAGAATAAACCAATGAAACATTTTTTAAAGCTGTTAGATTACAGCGGTAAAGAGATTATAGAGATGCTTAATCTTGCTGACCAGCTAAAATACGAGCAAAAGCACGGTATCGAGCATAAGCATCTTGCTGGCAAAACATTGGGTATGATTTTTGAAAAGGCATCAACTCGTACTCGTGTATCATTTGAAGTTGGTATGCACCAGCTTGGTGGATATCCTCTGTTTTTGTCATCTAACGATTTACAAATCGGTCGTGGCGAGCCTGTAGAGGATACTGCAAGAGTTCTTTCAAGATTTTTGGACGGTATTATGATAAGAACTTTTGAACAAGCAGAGGTTGAGGCTTTGGCTAAGTATGGTTCTATTCCAATAATCAACGGCTTAACAGACTTCTGTCACCCTTGTCAGGTTATGGCTGACCTTATGACAATTCGTGAGTATAAGGGTACACTAGAGGGTTTAAAGCTTTGCTTTGTTGGTGACGGTAACAATATGGCTAACTCATTAATTGTTGGCGGTTTAAAAACAGGTATGAGCGTTACTATTGCTTGCCCTAAGGGCTACGAGCCACCACAGGAAATTCTTGACTTTGCTAAGGAGTATGGCGACAAGTTTGCTATGTATCATACACCAAAGGAAGCTGCTGAAAATGCAGATGTAGTTTATACAGATGTATGGGCATCTATGGGTCAGGAAGAAGAGGCTAAGCTAAGAGCAGAAGCTTTTGCAGGCTTCTGTGTAGACAGCGACCTTATGAGCGTAACAAATAAGGATTGTATGGTGCTACACTGTTTACCTGCACACCGTGGCGAAGAAATTACAGCAGAGGTGCTAGAGGCACACGCTAACGAGATTTTCGACGAAGCAGAAAACAGACTACACGCACAAAAGGCTGTACTTGTTACAATGATGAAAGACTAATATTTTTACTATATGGGAATACACCGTGTATTCCCATATTTTTATATGTGGTGAATTTCATACTAATCTTCAATTAAAGAATTTTTCTGTTTTTAGTTATAGCTTTGTATTAGTTTCCCGCAAAGAAATATAATCCCTTTAAAGTTATCCTGAAAAACCTTTCGTTTTTTCAAGTGTCTGCTTTAAAGGGATTATATTATTTAATAGGATTGTTTTATATTTTTAGATACCCTGTGGTATAAATTTGTGATTTTTTCGCTAATGGAGCATTAACTCTTTCAGTATCACAACTTTTGTAAGTTTTTGTCGATATATTCTATATATGGTTTTCTGTTATACACACTGTCAAGATTGTTTTTGTACCACTCAAATTCTTCTTTTAATCCCTGCTCTAATGGCACGGTATCTTTCATAAGCTCAAGCATTTTTGAAACATCTAAAACATACTCATAATCATAAAAACAAAAATAATCTCTTTGTGGTACATTGTTTTCTACTCTTACAAACTTAGGTTCTTTACCTGCGACCTTATAGCATAGCTCTACCCACTCTTTTATAGTAACAGCTTCTTTGTTACCAACATTAAAAATACGGTTTTCAGGTTGCTTTTCAATAAGTATTTCAATAAATCTGCATAAATCGTATACATTAAAAAATTGCAACTTCATATCGTTGTGGGGAATATAAAATTTTCTGTCAGAAATTGCACAGTCAAATGGGAATGCCTCACGGTAAAGATTTTCGTAAATACCATAAAAATATGGTGGTCTTAATATGTAGGATTTACTTACATTTTCCATTAAATATAGCTCAGCTTCAAGCTTGTTAGTCCCATAATCACCCCATACGGAATTTCTGCCACAGATTTGTTCTTCAGTAAAAGGCTGTGGGTTTGTTTCGGGATATACTGCACTTGAGCTAATAAAAATATAATCTGTAAAGGACTCTAACCCATTTACAAGCTCTTTTACCTGCTCTTTGGTGTAGGCTGTATCAACAACTAAATCAAAGTGCAAGCCTTTAAGCTTGTCCTCAATATTCATTCTGTCACATTCAATCAGCATAACACCCTTAATCTGTTCTTTAGTATTGCGGTTTATTACATAAACTTCATTACCCTTGTTTACAAAATATTCCGCCACATATTTGCTGACAAATGTAGTGCCACCTGTAACTAAAACCTTCATACAATTAACTCCTTACTAAATCATTTTATTGCTTAATCAGCAATTTATTTATACAAAGCTTCTACTTAGGGTTGTACCCATTGTAGAAGCTTAGCATACTATAGATATGCACTTTTACAATTACTCACCTATTATTTTAATAAGTACGTGCTTTTTTCTTTTTCCGTCCATTTCGTAGTAGAAAATCTGTTCCCAAGTGCCAAAGTCTAAGGTGCCTTTTGTAATGGCACATACAACCTCTCTGCCCATAATTGTTCTTTTTAGGTGGGCGTCGGCGTTGTCTTCAAAGCCATTGTGGGCGTATTGGCTATATGGCTGTTCAGGGGCAAGCTTTTCCAACCATACCTCGTAGTCGTTATGCAAGCCTGGTTCGTCGTCGTTAATAAATACACTGGCTGTAATGTTCATTGCATTAACAAGCACTAAACCCTCTTTAATACCGCTTTCGTTTATAGCTGTCTGCACCTGTCTTGTAATATTTACAATGCCTCTGCGTTCAGGAATATTAAAAAATAATTCTTTTCTGTATGATTTCATTATTGCTTCCCCTTAAATTAAAAATTTGCACCATTCCAACCCCAATGCTGAGTTGGCTCGTACTTTACATATATTTTAGAAGCAGGAATATTAAGCTCTTCGGTAAGTATTTGGCAAATTGCCCCTGTAAGCTTATCAAGCTTGTCCTCTGTAGATGTTCCTAAAAACTTAACCTCTACAAATGCCATAGAGCTACTGTTATTGCCTGCAAAATACATTGATGTTTCACCATTAAAGCCCAGCATTAAAAATGCTTCGCATTTGTCTATAATAGAAAGAGCCTGAGCGTATCTTGTTTTTATTTTTAACTCTTGTTCTTTACTTATTTTAGTATTTGTTATTGTATTTATAAATGGCATATACAAAACCTCCATATAATTATATACATATACTTTACTACATAACCCTGTGTAAAACAAGCAAAAAAATCCTTTTGAAATAACAAATTTTTTTGATTTGCTCTTTATATTTCCAAAAATATAATGTATAATATGCTTAGGTTACCATGTATAAGCGTGGTAAGACAATTTATAAAATGGAGTGATTTCAAATGGCATTAGTAAATGCAAAGGAAATGCTTACAAAAGCAAAAGAGGGCCACTACGCAGTTGGTCAGTTTAACATTAACAATCTAGAGTGGACAAAGGCTATCCTTTTAACAGCTCAGGAGCTTAACTCTCCTGTAATTCTTGGTGTATCTGAGGGTGCAGGTAAGTATATGTGTGGCTACAAGACAGTTGTAGGTATGGTAAATGGTATGCTAGAGGAGCTTAACATTACTGTTCCTGTTGCTCTACACCTAGACCACGGTTCATACGACGGTGCTAAGGCTTGTATCGAGGCTGGTTTTAGCTCAATTATGTTCGACGGTTCTCACTACGCTATTGAGGAGAACGTTGAGAAGACAAAGGAGCTTGTTGGCATTTGTAACGAGCTTGGTCTATCTATCGAGGCTGAAGTTGGTTCTATCGGTGGCGAAGAAGACGGCGTTGTAGGTGCTGGCGAATGTGCTGACCCTAAGGAGTGTAAGATGATTGCTGACCTAGGTGTAACAATGCTTGCTGCAGGTATTGGTAACATTCACGGTAAGTACCCAGAAAACTGGGCTGGCTTGAACTTTGATGTTCTTGCAAGCGTTCAGGAAGAAACAGGCACAATGCCTCTAGTTCTACACGGTGGTACAGGTATTCCAAGTGATATGATTAAAAAGGCTATTTCTCTTGGCGTTTCTAAGATTAACGTAAACACAGAGTGTCAGCTTGCTTTTGCTGCTGCTACAAGAGAATATATCGAGGCTGGTAAGGATCAGCAGGGTAAGGGCTTTGACCCAAGAAAGCTTCTTGCTCCTGGTTTTGATGCTATTAAGGCAACAGTTAAAGAGAAGATGGAGCTATTTGGCTCAGTAAACAAGGCTTAATTTTTGCCTGTTCTTTAATATGTTATTTATCCCACTTGCATTTGCAGGTGGGATTTTTTTATTTATTCTAATACAAGGTGAAAGCTTGTAACTATTTTACGATATCGAAATTTTAGGTAAATTATATGCAAAATGTCAACTTTGATATATTTACTTTTTTGATGAAACTGGCATTACTATTTCCAATACTGCTGAGCAGTTTACTTTTGGCGAAGTGGCATATTTATTAGGTATGGAATACGTTCAAGTTTAATCTATAGTTATTTCAAATAATTAAAAGCATCTGCTACTCAGACAATGTTTGGGTAGCAGGTGCTTTTTGTAGTGTGCTTATTTTATAATATCTTTTTTATGCTTTGATTGATAATAGAATTTTTGACAGCGTTGTTTAATTCTTTCTAAAATCCTTATTCTATCAATCCTTTTTGTTTAGATACTCTATAAATTCAGGTGTTTTTGACCAATACTTAATACCCCAGTTTTCAAAATTCCACTCTTCCATATATTCGTTACATTCGTAGTCGATATAGTATATTAATTCGTTTTGTATTACAAAGTTAGTTGGAAAATAGTCAATGTTAAGCCCTGCTTGTTTTGCCTTATCTGCCATTTTGCGAATTTGCTCTATATAAGGCTCAACTGATATATCGTTTTTCACCATATCAAAAATTGTATCGCCGTTTATGTATTCCTTTATAATTCGTTCGTTTTCAATATCAATATCTATCATTTTAGGTATTCTTATACCTGCATTTAGCAGTCGTTTGTAGTCGTTATTTTCTGACTCTATTTTGTTGCCAAAAGTGTAATAGGCACAAGGCTCGTGATGTATTTGCTTTAATACATATTGCTTTCCGTCTTTTTCTGCAAGGTAGGAATACCCACCCTTACCCTTGCCAAGTAATTTTATTATTGTATATTCCTTTTCGTTAACAGTTAAAGCTTTCATTTATTACACTCCTTTAATTTAAACTTATTTTCGTTTGTTTTAAAATCTCCTACATTATTACTGTTATAGATATTTTATCAAAACATAAATAACATTGCAATTGATAGTTTTATTGTGTTTTTACTATTAATATAAACCTGCCTTACAGGTTACACTATATATAATTGTATAACACATTAAGGAGATTTACAATATGAAACGAGTAGGACAATTTACTATAAAGCTGGAAAATTCACCGATAATAACAGGCTTTGGTTCGGTTGTTGGTAAAAAGGAAAGTGAGGGGCCGTTAAAGCAGTATTTTCATAATATAGAATACGACACTAAAATAGGTTGTGATACTTGGGAGCAAGCCGAAAGCAAACTGCAATCTATTGCGATAAAAACAGCCCTTGAAAAATCAGGTGTTAAGGGCGAAGATATAAATGTAGCCTTTGGTGGAGATTTGCTTAACCAGTGTATTAGCACCAGCTACAGCATAAGAGCCTTTAATATTCCCTTTTTAGGGCAATATGGTGCCTGCTCTACAATGGTGCAAAGCTTAATTATGGCTAGTATTATGGTAAACGGAGAGTTTGCAACAAATGCTCTTGCTGTTACATCTTCTCATTTTTGTTCGGCAGAAAGACAATTCCGTTTTCCTCTTGAATATGGCGGTCAGCGTACTCCCTATGCACAGTGGACAGTTACAGGCAGTGGTGCAATTGTGGTGTCGCCACAAGGAAATGGTATAAAAGTAAAGCATTGTACAATAGGCAAGGTTGTAGATATGGGGGTTACTGATATTAACAATATGGGTGCTGCTATGGCACCTGCCGCCTGTGATACTATTAAGTGCTTTTTGTCTGACACAAACACAAAACCGGAAGACTACGATTTAATTTTAACAGGAGATTTAGGCGTAGTTGGTTCCGATTTACTTTTACAGCTTTTAGAAAAAGAGGGTATAGACATTGCAAATCAGCACAATGATTGCGGAAAAATGATATACGACATTGAAAAACAAGATGTGCACGCTGGAGGAAGTGGCTGTGGCTGTTGCGGAAGCGTTTTATGTAGTTTTATTCTTGAAAAAATGTGCCAAAAGGAGCTTAAAAATATACTTGTAATTGCCACAGGAGCACTAATGTCACCAACAGCCAACCAACAAGGGGAAAGCACCCCTGGCATTGCTCATCTGGTGCACCTTTCGGTATAACAGCTCAACATTAGTTGGTATAGTGGTTAGATATTAATTATGGTAACACTACACATAAATTTAGTGCAGTGTTACCTTTATTATTTATTAGAGCTTTTAATTAATTGTTCAAGCAAGCTGTATAATAAAGCTGTTGACAATTAATTTTTATTAATGTATTATAATAGTGTAAATAAATATTAATTTACACTATAGGTGATAACTATGATAGATTACAGACAATTATGTATAGAGCTTTTTGGCACTGATGATGTTGAAAAGTTAAAAAAAATTGCAAATAAGAAAAAATCAGGACGAAAAAAGAGTCTAACAAAAGCACAGATTGATAAAGCAATAATAATGCAACAACAAGGGGAAATTACACAGAATATAGCTACTAAATTTGGTGTAAGCAGGCAAACACTTTCCAAATATATAAATAAAGCTTTTGATGGATATGATGTGCGACTTGACTTTATGCACAAGCAAAAGGTTTGTACAAAAATTTATGTAGATTACAAAAATCAGCAAATTAAAATAATAAACGTTACTAATAATATTCTTCACCGTGCTTTTGGAGTTAATGAAGCTCCTACTTGGGAGGATTATAACGAGTTTTTAGAGGAACGATGTTTCCCAAAATCAAGAGCATTTAGCAAGACTCTTATTGATGAACTTGAAGTTACAAGTGGATACGACCCTTTTGAAATTATCTTAAAAACAAAGGGGAGAATGGCAGAGGATAATCAATATATAAATATAACTTATCTTAATTAAGGTGACAGTATGAATTTTGTAGATTTTACAAAGCTTGATATAGTAAAAGCCAAAACAGCCTCATCGAAGGGCAATCAACTAAAGTGGTTACATAATAACAAGTGGTACAAATTAGACCATATGGGATATGAAGGGTTAAGCGAGGTTGTTGTTTCTCAGCTTTTAAAAAAATCAAATATTACTAATTATGTAAGCTACAAGCCTATAAAAATTAAATATAAGCTTACAGAAAAAGCAGGGTGCTATTCTGATAATTTTAAAGATAAAGATGAAATAATAATAACATTGGAACGCTTGTTTAAGCTGTATACCGGTAAATCGTTGGCTAAAGAGCGTGCACAGCTAACTGAAATTGAAGACAGAATAAAATATACTGTTGATTTTGTAGAGAAAATAACAGGTTTACAAAATGTAGGTGAATATTTTGCCACACTTATAGAACTAGATGCCTTTTTCCTTAACGAAGACAGGCATACCAATAATATAGCTTTAATAAAAAATGAAAAAACCGATAAATATAGCTTTTGTCCTTATTTTGATTTTGGGTTATCATTGCTGTCAGATACAAATGATTATCCCTTAAATGCAAGTCTGTTTGACTGCATAGAACAAATAAAATCAAAACCCTTTAGCACTAGCTTTGATGAGCAATTAGATGCAGTGGAAAATTTATATGGTAGCTATATCGGCTATACCTTTGATACAAATGATATTAACAATGCCTTGAATATGGTTGCTGAATATTATGACCCAATAATTTTAGAAAGGGTGCAGGAGCTTTTATTTAGACAAAAGCGAAAATATTCATATATGTTCAAAAAATAAAAGGCTGTAGCATTACGACTATAAAATCGTAGTGCTACAGCCATTATTATAACTTACTAATTATAAAC
>JAXJTR010000205.1:0-38575 GCA_036309465.1 Acutalibacteraceae bacterium | reverse complement strand
TGTGTGTTTAAAATAGTAGCAAGCTTATCAATTTGCTGTTTGTTGCCTGATTTCACAAGCTCTACAACCTTTGGTACAACAAACTTTTCTGTAAAGGTTACACCTCTAAATGGGTCGTAACCGTCCTCTTCTTCCCAAATTTCTTCTTTTAGCTCTGGAAATACATTAACCAATCTTTTGCAGAAAAATTTTGGGTCTACATTGCCGTCGTCGCTGTTTTTCTTCTTACCCTTGTTGGTTATTTTTGGCTTGCGTGTATCTAAAGCATCTGCAAAGTCGTTACCAATGCTGTTTGCTTCTTTAGGACCATCAGTTTCAGGGTCGAAAATCCAAGTGTTCATACTTTTCCACTGGTTGTCAGGAGCATTATCGCTAATACCGCATACCTTTAAAGCTACCAGCTTTTTAGTGGAGTTATACATAATCATATATGCGTTGCTTTCACCGATAAACAATGAGGCACATTCCTTGCTATTGCTGTCAACAGTTTGGCGTTGATAGCCCTGTGGCTCCAATACAGCTGCTACCTTATCGGTAATGTTATTCATAAATTTGTAATCCATTAATATCATTCCTTGTATTTATATTTTGCAATCTAATTTTTATTAAACAACTAACTATCATTATACAGTTATTTTATATATTTGTCTATAACTTTGTTTGAATGAATTTTTAATACAATGTTGCCTATAGAAAAATTTAATCTTTATTGGTTCATTTATTCCTGTTTGGAGATAATAATAATATAAATTTTAACAGATAGAGGTATAAAAATGAGCTTAATAATAATGAATAACATAACAAAAGAATATACTGTAGGCGGAGGTACTCTTAAAGCACTTAACAATATTAGTTTTAATGTAAACACAGGTGAATTTGTAGCTATAGTAGGGCAATCAGGTTCTGGCAAATCTACATTAATGAATATTTTAGGCTGTTTAGATATTCCAACAACAGGAGAATATTATTTAAACGGTAATAATATTTTATCAGCAAAAGAAAGCAGTTTAAGTCAAATACGAAATAAAGAAATTGGCTTTATATTTCAAAGCTTTAATCTTGTCCCCTCTTTGTCTGCACTTGAAAATGTAGAGCTACCATTGTTATATCGAGGTCTTAAACGAAAAGAAAGGAGAGAAATGGCAGAAAATGCCTTGCAATTGGTAGATTTATATAATCGTGCCAGCCACTTACCGGGGCAGTTATCAGGTGGTCAGCAACAAAGAGTAGCTATTGCAAGGGCTATAGCTTCATCTCCTCCTGTAATTTTAGCTGATGAACCAACAGGTAATTTAGATGTAGCATCAGGCAAAGAAATAATGAATATTCTTTTTCAACTAAATAACCAAGGAAAAACAGTTGTAATGATAACCCACGATAACACCATAGCCACAACAATACCACGCAGAATAGAGATATGCGACGGTAAAATAATAAATTGATTAAAATAATAACTATGGTAAAAATTGTTATATTAAATCAAACAAATATTGCTAATGTTTAGCTTTTGTGCAAATTAAATAATAGTGCTAAGCGAATTTTATAAAATATGCTTAATTACTTTTCAGCTTTTTAAGCAATTCAACAAGAATTAACTGGTCAAAATAGTATTTCTTAAACTTGATTTGGAACTATTATATAAATATTTTTTATATTTTTGTTGACAATCACAAAAATAGTGCTATAATGTAAGCAACAAGTTAAATATACAGAACTTGTTAATTAAGCTCCGAAATGAGATTACAAGTCCAGAGTAGGCACATATTATTTAAGGAGGAATTTTTTTATGACACCTATTATTGAACTACACAACATTGATGTTACTGAATTCCTTGCAGTGCTTGATACATGCCAGGGCAACGTATTCCTAGTAACAAAAGAGGGCGATAGCTTAAACCTTAAGAGCAAGCTTTGTCAGATAGTTGGCTTAACACAGCTTATAGAGGGTGGCAAAATTGCAGAGGCTTTCATTACTTGTTCAGACCCAGAGGACGAAGCTAAGTTGTTTAGATTTAACCTGTTTAATGACACAGGCGATGCTGAAAACAAATAAGAATTGACTATTTGGTATAAAAGCTAATTCACAGCGCAATTTATTCCTCACTTTATTAGTGAGGAATTTTTTGTAAGGGTTATTTGGCATTATGTATAATTTTTTTATTTATAGATAGGAGAATATATATGAATATTCAGTTACATCAAGAGGTTAAAGAAATTTTTGAAGAAATGAAAAAATATCCACAGGTAGACGCCATTGCTATAGCAGGCTCTAGAGCCAGTGGTAATAACGACAATAAGTCAGATTATGATATTTATGTTTATACATCTAATAACGATTTTTTGCCTGAAGAAGTACGTAATCAAATTTATGAAAAATATTGTTCAGTATACGAAACAGGAAATAAATATTTTGAATATGAGGACAACTGTATTTTAAAAAATGGTGTGCCTATTGATGTTATTTTTAGAAAAATTGAAATGATAGAGCGTTCACAAAGCTATGTTGTAGACAAGCACACCAGTATGCTAGGGTATACTACAGCGTTTTGGCATACTCTAAATGTTAGTTATATATACTTTGACAAATCAGGCAAACTTACAGAGTTAAAGGAAAAATATAATATTCCTTATCCACAGCAATTAAAGAAAAATATAATTAAGAAAAATATGAATATGCTTAGCGGTGTGCTACCGTCTTATGATAAGCAAATAAGAAAAGCTGTTGAGCGAAATGACCTTGTTAGCATTTGCCATCGTACAGCTGAATATATGGCAAGCTATTTTGATGTTATTTTTGCACTAAATGAAATGACTCATCCCGGCGAAAAAAAGCTTGTTGAAATTTGTAAGAGTAAGTGCAGTATTTTACCAAAGGATTTTGAAGAAAATATAACAGCTTTGTACAGCAGTATGTATAACGGTTATAATTTTGAAATACTTGAAAAAATGTATAACAACCTAAAACAGCTTACCGATAATATATAAGATTTATTAATTTTATGTTTCCGCAAAATTCACACAAAAATAGTGGTATTTTAATAAAAAAAATGTTAAAATAGAATGTAACAATTTTTATGTTGCAATATGGTTATATAGGGGAGTGAGGCTTTTGAGTAATGCAATATTAGATTTAGAGAACGCTGTAAAACAAAACAGAGTTCCTCACGGAATTGTATTAGAAAGTAAACAGCCTCACTTAATTAACACATATATAAGCATATTATGTAAATGGGCAGTTTGCACAGGTGATATTAAGCCTTGTAATGACCAAAATTTATGTTTGCAATGTCATAAAGTTGCAAGTGGCACACACCCTGATATTTATACTGCACAGGTTTCTGGTAAAACGGAGGTTGTTAATGTTGAGGAAATACGCAAAATTTGTAGTGATGTGTATATAAAGCCCAACGAAGCTAATGTTAAGGTATATATAATACCTAATGCAGATAAAATGCAACATCAAGCACAAAATGCCTTTTTAAAGGTTCTTGAAGAACCACCACAGAATATTTTATTTATCTTATGTTGTACAAACTCAGGGCAATTGTTAGGTACAATTCGTTCAAGAGTAATTGTGTATAATTTAGATAATAGTGATTTTAACAGTACCGATACAGAAGAAGCTGTGGCTATAGCTGAAAAAATAGCCATTGCTCTAACAAAAAATAAGGGCTATGATTTACTATGTGCTGTGGGAGAATTAGGCAACAACCGTGCTTTAGCGAAATCTGTAATAGAACAATTAACTATTTTAATTAGCAATGCGGTTAAATGTAGGGTTACAGGTGCAAAATGTAGTAATGTTCATCAAATACTACTTGATAATATAGAAACTGTAAACTTAATGAATATGATAAACACTTTAGATACAGCCAACCAACGGTTGAAAAGTAATATAAATACAAATTTGTTTACCGCATGGCTGTGTGCTGAATTAAGGAGGCAAAAATGACAGAGGTTATTGGTGTTAGATTCAAAGAGGTTGGTAAAATATATTATTTTGACCCAAATTCAACTCCTTTGAATGTAGGGGATTATGTTATAGTAGAAACCGCCAGAGGTATTGAATGTGGTCAGGTTGCAATGACAAATAGAGAGATAGAGGATTCGGACATAGTCTATCCATTGAAAAAATTAGTAAGAAAAGCAACCCCAGAGGATTTAGCAATACTTAAAGAAAATAAAGAAAAAGAAAAAAAGGCTTTTGAAATCTGCGAAGAAAAAATTGCACAACATAATTTGAATATGAAGCTTGTAGAGGTAGAATATACCTTAGACAACAATAAAATTCTATTCTATTTTACAGCAGATGGACGAGTAGATTTTAGATTATTAGTAAAAGACCTTGCGTCAGTATTCCGTACAAGAATCGAGTTAAGACAAATTGGTGTGCGTGACGAAGCTAAAATGCTTGGTGGTATTGGTGTATGTGGCAGACCTTTCTGTTGCTCTTTATTCCTAGGAGAGTTCCAGCCTGTATCCATAAAAATGGCAAAAGAACAAGGCTTATCTTTAAGCCCTGTAAAAATAAGCGGAACCTGTGGCAGACTTATGTGCTGTTTAAAATACGAGCAAGAAGCATATACCGATTTGCTTAAAAAAACACCAAAGGTTGGTGCTATTGTTAATACCCCTGACGGTAAGGGAATTGTAACAGAGGTTAACTTGCTTACAGGCAGATTAAAGGTTAGCTTGGATAAATCTCAAAATGCTGCTCCGTCTACCTATAATGTAGATCAAATTAAATTAATTAAAGATGCACAAATTAAACTTGATAGAAGTGAAATTGAGCAATTAAAGGGTTTAGAAGAATAATTTAAGTAAATATGTTAAGTTAGTACAAATTAACCTTTCTGATTTTTGCAAAATTGTATATATTCTGTAATAATTAAGGTATATTTTATAATATTTATTTCTAAACAATATGTAAAATCAGTAAAAGCTATTGCATTTTTTAGAATAAGTGTTACAATATGAGTATAGAGATATTATAAGGAGGTGTGTTGTTAATGGCTTTCAAGATTAATGACGATTGTATTTCTTGCGGTGCTTGTGCTGCTGAATGTCCTGTAGACGCTATTACTGAGGGCGAGAGCAAGTACGAAATTGATGCTGATACATGTATTAGCTGTGGTGCTTGTGCAGGTACTTGTCCAGTAGGTGCTCCTAACGAGGAATAATCACTATAGCAAATTATAACGCAGTCTTGTGATTTTATAATTCTGTGTAAAGAATCGATATTTTTTAAGTAGAAATTTTGATTTTTCGTGGTGATTTGTAGTGTAGAAGTAACCTGATTGATTATTTAATGGGCGAAAAGATTAATAGCAAGCATAGTGTATACATATATAAGTATGTTACAACACTAAAAAGTTAAGTGTAAAAGCGTAGTAGCAGTATTGCTATTGCGCTTTTATTTACTTAAAGATAAAATTACATCGAAAGTGAAGAGGATTATAATAAAAATTACTTGAAGCAAAAATATTTACCAAGAAGATATACAATAAACAATAAGAATTAGAATAAATGTTTATAATTATAGTAACATTATATCTTCTCTGAATACAAATAAAAGCAATTAGTAATTTATATTTTACAGATTACTAAAAACACAATTATGTTTGGGTAAATCGAAAAAATGCGGAATGATAGTATTTTAGAACATAGATTGTTTTAACAAAAAAATATGTTGATTTTATCAAATACGGACAAAAACTTTATAATTGTGAAATGATTGTAAATTATTATTGACATAAGTATGAAAATATGTTAAAATAAAATTGTAATTTAAAGGTGCGTTAGGGGTTAGGTTAAGTATCATAGTGTAAGTATTGATGTAGCGAATAGGGCTATTTGGCTTTATTTTGTACATAAAAATTTATTAAGAGGGGAGGTTTATAAACCATGGAAATTAAGGAAGTTATGATCGATGAGATCGAAACTCTTGAGGAGACAGTTACTCCAGCTTGGGGTGTTATATGCAAAGGTGGCTCATTTGGTCTAATTTGCTGGTAATTTTTTAGCTTTTTATGCTGTAAGTAAAAATTATTTTGCTTTATTTTGCATGTTAATTTGTTAAGAGGGGAGGCTAATACCCATGGAAATCAAATTGAACGAAGTTAGTGTTAATGAGATTGAGACTCTTGAAGAGACAGTAACACCTGCTGTTGGTTTTGTATGCAAAGGCTTTGGCTTTATTTGTTGGTAATTCTTGAGTAAAAGTGCTAATTCCCAATGTACATTGCATTGGGAATTAGTTATTGTATATGGAAAATTCAAATAATTGAAGTGATTGTATTTCTTTTATTTTATATATATATTAAAAGTATTTATTAAGGAGGATAATTTATGAGAGTTCATTTTATATCAAAAGGTAATGATGAAGATTATGTTATGTTGCTTTGTGATTCTTTAAAGTTTTACAATATAAATCGACGAACAAAGGAAATTATTGAAGACATTGCAGAAGATAATAATGAAGATGAATTTATAAAAAAACATTCCATTACCCCAGATGATTATGCAAAAATAAAATTGCTTTTAAGTGCTAATGAAACTCCGTTATCGACAGCTGAAAGACCTGATGGTTTATATAAATTGGTAATGAATGTTACAAATGTATGTAATTTAAATTGTCGCTATTGCTATGCAGGTGGTGGAAATTATAATTCTTTCGAGGGATTGATGTCTGTTGACGTAGCCAAAAAGATAGTAGATACTTTTTATGATAGATACAAGAAAATAAAGTTGATACAGTTTTTCGGTGGAGAACCGTTATTAAATATTCCTGTTATTGAGTTTGTTTGTGATTATATAGAGAAAAAGTTCAAGAACAATGAAATAGAGTTAATGCCACAATTTTCAGCGGTAACTAATGGAACTATATGTAATGAAAAAATTGTAGAATTAATAAATCGCTATAATATTGCTGTTACTGTAAGTATAGATGGACCAAAAGCAGTTCATGATAAAATGCGAGTTTTTAATGATGGTAGAGGCTCACTTGATAAAATATTAGAAAATATTGCTACTATGAAGAAATATACACAGCAACCAATTGCAGTTGAAGGTACATATAATTCTGCACATCTTGAGAATTCTATATCAATTCTTGATGTTATAAAATATGTCAAAGATACATTAAAAATTGATAATATTCATATAACTCCAGTATCTGCAGATCAAGATTCCCCATATCGATTACCTGACAGAACTCCTTTTATTAATTCTGTGCACGAAATATTTAAAGAAAATATTACTAATTCAACAAAGTATTCATATTCTTTTGTTCAGCGTACTATAGAATCTTTACAGAGGAAACATTCTAGTAAATATTTTTGTGAGGCAGGTATTTCAACAATCGGAGTTTCTCATATAGGAGATGTATACCCTTGCTTTATGTTTACAGGAATATCAAAATTTAAAATGGGAAATGTATTTGATGATGATTTATTTACTTCAGATAAGTATAATCAGATGGTGTCATCTATAAAGAGTTTTAGTAAATTTGATGATGAAAAGTGTAAAGATTGTTTTAATAATCGTATATGTTATGGTTGCTTAGGATTAAATTATTTTAAAACCGGAAATGTTCATAGATTTTCTGATGAAGATTGTGATATGCAAAGAAAGTTAACAGAACATATCTTAGTTGAGCTGTCCAATATGATGAAGTAGGTGAATTGTTGTGAATAATTTTAAAACAGTTTCTGATATAAAACCGTACTTGCTTTATACATATAAGAATAAAGATGATGTTTATGCCGTTGGTAGCATAGAGAGAGATAGATTTATTGAGGTTAAAGAGCCAGATGTAGAACCCATAATGTTGTGTATTACTCTGCTTAATAAAGGTGATTCTATTAACACTATTCAAGAAACAGTTCAAAAAGATACTAAAAGATGTATTGATGTTGAAAAGTTATGCGAACTTTTAGAAAGAGCAAACCTTTTAGAAGAATCTGATGCATCAAAAATTGAAAAAAATGAATTAGATGTGTTATCGTTGAAAATAGTAGATATAGAAACTACAAAATTACAAAAATTTTTAAATGTGTGTTCTAAAGGTGTAGTTGCTTTATTTGGGATTACAATTATTTCGTTCATTTTTTCTATCTTATACGGAGATGTATATTCAATTGTTACCGATTCTAGTTTGTTAGGATTTACCAGTAATTATATATTAAACTTTTTCATAATGTTTTCTATATCATTATTAAGTTTGTTACTTCACGAATTTGCACATGGTATTGTTGCTGCTAGATATAATTTGAATACTAACAATTTTATTGTTTCGCTTTACCTGTATGTTAGTCCGTTAGTTTATTTAAAGATTCCAGGAATGTATACAGTAAAACCAAAAGAGAGAGTAGCTATTTGGTCTGCGGGAGTTACTTGTAATTTGTTTTTGTTTAGTCTCGGACTTATATTTTTTACATTTTGTAATAATATAGGTGCTCCTGAATATATGATTAGTATATTTAAGTATGTATGCAACATTAATCTAATGTTGATTGTATCTAATCTTTCACCGCTACTACCTTTAGATGGTTATTTTACCCTTGCTACATTATTAAAAGTACCAAATCTTAGAAAGAAGTCATTTAAAAATATAGGCAAAATCTTAAGTGGTAAAAATGTAAAAATCAAAGCTACTTACTTTTTATACTTTGGATTGAGTTCTATAATTATGGCTATTATATTTGTTCGTGAAATTTTTGCAATGGTAATGTTATTTATTGATGGTTTTAATCAGGGAGGAATTTTTGCAGCTTTTTGGAATATTAAGTTATATATACTATTAATTATAGTATTATTAGTTATCCGAGTAGTGAAAGAGATTAAGAAAGATTAGTTTGTGTTTTTTGTTATTATAGTTTTACGACTTAGATAATGTACTATTGTTAGTAAATTGACTAGTAGTTGTGATTTAGAAAGGAGAAAACGTATGGATAATGTGTTGAAGATTCAAAATTTATCTAAAAAAATTAAAGATTCTTTTCTTGTTAATGACATCAACTTCGAGTTAAAAGAAGGTGATATTTTTGGTTTTTTAGGCCCAAACGGTGCAGGAAAAAGTACAACTATTAAAATGATTTTAGGGCTTGTAAAACCTTCGTCAGGAAATGTTTGGATAAATAATTTTTCTGTATTAGAAGATAAGGATAAGGCTCTTATGAATATTGGTGCCATGGTTGAATCTCCTAGTTTTTATGAATATATGAGTGGCTATGATAATTTAAAATTGTATGCTAATTTATATAAACTTAGCAATAATAAAATTGATGAGGTTTTGGAGCTTGTTAATTTAACAAACGATAAAGATAAAAAAGTTAAGAATTATTCATTAGGTATGAAACAAAGACTTGGAATTGCGAGAGCCTTTTTAAATGACCCTAAATTAGTAATTTTGGATGAGCCTACAAATGGTCTAGATCCCGTTGGAATTATCGAAATAAGAAATTTAATAAAAAAACTAGCTAAAGATAGTAGTGTTACTTTTTTGATTTGTTCCCATATTTTAAGTGAAATGCAATCTGTTTGTAATAAGGTAGCTATAATTAACAGGGGAAAAATTTTAGTTGATGGCGATGTTACAGATTTATTGCAAAAAAGTGGCTTTAATAAATTAGAAGACTATTATATGTCGGTTTTGGAAGGTGTTGCAAATGCTTAGAAGTTTGAAATGTGAAGTTCAAAAATCTGGACGTTTTTCTAAACTTGGCGTTGTTTGGGCAATTTTCTTCATCGTGTCGATTTTAGTAACAGTTATTGAGTATTATTCTATGCTTGACTTTAACCAAAATAATATATTTATGGAGTATTTTATTGCTAACTTAGATTTTATTCTAGTAAAGATAATGTTGCCAGCCATGTTGATTTTAGTTAGTGCAACTACATTTGCAACAGAATTTTCATCAGGTACAATGAAAACATTTTTAGTTTGCGGAATAAAGAGAAGTAAAATATTTTTAGGAAAAATTGTTTTTTTGTTTTTTACAATGTTATTGTATGTGTTCTTTATTGTCATTTCTCTAACGATAATTTTTTTGTTTCTTAAAGGTGAAGAGTTTGTGCTCTCCGTTAATTATCTAAAAGTTATTTCCTTGTATTTCTTGGCTGGTTTTGGCACTTTTCCCGTAATGTTATTAGTGGTCTTATTTTCGTTATTTATTATGAATTTTGAAAAATGCCTTATAGCTAGCTTTGCTTCATTCTTTATATTCTTATCAGCTGATAGTATTATAGAGAAACCTTTTTGCACACCAACTGGTTTTTTAAATGGTTGTAGTTTGTTGTTTAATAATTCAATAGGTGATTATTATTATGGTGTTGCTTTTTGGATGTTGTATTGTATAGCTCTTATTGTAATAAGTTTTTGTATTTTTAACAGAAAAGATATTTGGAGTTGAGGGTTATTATGAATATTATATGTATTGTTAAAAACGAATTTATAAAGTTGTTACGTTCAAAGAAATATATATATCTTTTGGGATTAATTGTTTTTTTGTGCGCTATGAGTGTTTATGCATATTCAGAAATGAGAACTATAGCAATAAATAATTTACCTAAAGCAGCTACTTATTCACAAGAATTGAAAGAAATTTTATTTAATCTAAGCGGAGTGAATTTTTCTAGAATATTCTTATCTGATTTTATTTATAAAGATTTCTTCTCATTCTTTATTTTATTTATAGTTATTTTTGCTACTGATGTATTTGCAAATGACAAAGAAAGTGGAAATATGAAATTTACTTTACTTTCAGGTGTTGGTGTTAATCAATTGTATATAGGTAAGACAATTTTTATGATATGTATATCTGTTTGTACTGTAATTTTTCATACCTTGTTGGCTTTACTTGTTGGTCAAATTTTTTTTGGCGGAAGTATTATAATTGCAGATTTATTTGAGATAATCGTTATAACATTGTTAGCTGTGTTGCCTGCTACTTCATTGTCTTTAGTGCTTGCAATTATTTCGCAATTTGGATGTCATTCAAAAATAGTAGTAGGCATTGGTATGGCGATGGCAATAATTTTCGGTGTTGTTGATACGTTTTCGGTAGAAGTTAGTCGCTTTTCACCAATTGGAGTTTTATCTTCTTTTAGTGGTTCTGTACCTTTTATTAATGATAATGTATTTCCAAATACTATAGGAAATATTATTTATATTGTAATAGGAATTATTGTTTTATTGTTAATTGCAAATAAGCAGGATTACTATGAGTGATTAATTTTAGATATGTCATGAATTAGTAATAAATATTAATGTTTTTATTAGAAAATTGGATTTACGTTATTAGTTAGTCGATATAATAATTCTTATGATGATGCTTAGGTAATTCTCGAAAATATCAAAACAGACGGTGGTGATTAAGCTACTGTCTGTTTTCGTATACGAAATATTAAGCGATTAGTAAAATGTATAATTAATAGACATATTTATATTTATTATACACTTTACTACAGAGGTACGATAATTACTAATCAATGAATTTTATGCAGTGGTTAGTATAAAAAAATAAATTTTTAGGTATTGACAAAATACGGAAAAAAATGTATTATATTAATGGTTAGAAACAGCTAACCTTATTTTTATAAGGCTAAGTTAGTTGAAACTAAGTTAGAAAACTTAAACTAATGTAATTGCTGTGGGAATTTATTGTATATAAGGGAGTATGCTTTATGATGCCTTTATCGCTTGCTAATACTGGCGAGGAAAATATAATTAAAAAAGTAGAAGGTAACTCTCAGGTTAAAAATCATCTGGAAAATTTAGGATTTGTTGCAGGTGCTTCGGTTTCCGTTATATCATCTAGAGATGGCGATATAATAGTAAATATAAAAGAAGCAAGAGTTGCCATTAGTAAAGAAATGGCACAAAAGATAATGATATAATTCAACATATTATATATTTAGGAGAATTGGCTATGAATACACTTAGATCGTTAAAAATAGGTGAAACTGCAAAAGTAAAAAAACTCCATGGTGAGGGTGCTTTAAGGCGTAGAATTATGGATATGGGAATTACAAAGGGTGTAGAAATTTCTGTTCGTAAGGTTGCACCATTAGGTGACCCAATAGAGATTACAGTGCGTGGTTACGAGCTTTCTCTTAGAAAAGCAGATGCTGAAATGGTTGAAATTGAATAATAAATGAGGGGGAGAATATCCCCTGATTTTTTGGGAATTAAGTTAGTTATAACTAATACTGAATTTTAGATACTATAAAAATTGCTGTAGAAATAATGCAAAGAACATTGCTATTTTGCGTAAGAAAGTGAGGCTTGTATATGAGTATAAAAATTGCTTTAGCCGGAAACCCTAACTGCGGTAAAACTACCTTGTTTAACGCACTAACAGGTTCAAATCAGTTTGTAGGTAACTGGCCCGGTGTTACTGTAGAGAAAAAAGAGGGTAATTTAAAAAATTATGATGATGTTATTATTACCGACTTACCTGGTATTTATTCATTATCTCCATATACACTTGAAGAAGTGGTTGCAAGAAATTATCTAGTAGGTGAAAGTCCTGATGCAATCTTAAATATTGTTGACGGTACTAATCTTGAAAGAAACTTATATCTAACAACACAGCTTGCAGAGCTTGGTATTCCTGTTGTAATCGCTATTAATATGATGGATGTTGTTGAGAAAAACGGTGACCAAATTAATACAGCAGAACTTGCCAGAGAGCTTGGTTGTAAGGTGGTAGAAATTTCTGCTCTTAAAGGCAAAGGGGTTACAGAGGCAGCAGAAATTGCAATAGAAGTGGCAAAAAGTGGTAAAACAGTGCCTATGCACAATTTTTCTGGCAGTGTAGAGCATACTATTGCTCACATTGAAGAAGCTGCACTTCACGATATGCCGGAAGAACAGCAGAGATGGTATGCTATAAAAATATTTGAGCGTGACGAAAAGGTTCTCAAAGAGCTTAACATTCCAAAGGTCACCTTAGCACATATTGAAAGCGACATAGCAAAAGCTGAAAAAGAGCTTGATGATGATGCAGAAAGTATAATTACCAACGAGCGTTACATATATATTTCCTCTGTAATGAAAGGCTGTTACCATAAGAAAAATAAAGGTAAGCTGACAACCTCTGATAAAATAGATAAGATTGTTACTAACCGTGTTTTAGCTTTACCAATATTTGCAGTTGTAATGTTCCTTGTTTATTATATTTCGGTTTCTAGTGTAGGTACTATTGTTACTGATTGGGCAAATGAAGGTGTATTTGGCGATGGCTGGTTTGCACTTGGTATAGGTCAGTCAGAGTATGAAGAGGCTGTTGGTGAATTTGAACAGGCACAAGGTGAAATAGAAGTATTTTTACAGGCGGCAGAAAAACAAGGAATTGATATTGCTGGTGTAAATAATGCACTGCAATCAGGAGAAAGTACATCTCAGGCTGTTGTTAACTTTATAGATGAAACAGCAGATAAGGAAATTCTTGGTGGATATGAAATAATAGATGATGAGGGAGTAGTTGAAAGAATACTTGCTATTGACAGCAAGGCGTTTTCTGAAGCTATAACCGTAACAGAGCCAGCTCCACAGGATTATGGACTATATATATCAGGTATTCCTGTAATTGTAGACAGTTGGCTAACAAGCTTGAATTGTGCAGATTGGCTATATAGCTTAATTATGGACGGTGCTATTGGTGGTGTAGGTGCAGTTTTAGGCTTTGTACCACAAATGCTTATTCTGTTTATGATGCTTGCATTTTTAGAAGCCTGCGGTTATATGTCAAGAATTGCATTTATAATGGATAGAATTTTCCGCAAGTTTGGTTTATCAGGTAAATCATTTATTCCAATGCTTGTGGGCACAGGCTGTGGTGTTCCAGGTATTATGGCTAGTAGAACTATTGAAAACGAGCGAGACCGCCGAATGACAATTATTACAACAACATTTATACCTTGTGGTGCAAAACTACCTGTTGTTGCTCTTATTGCAGGAGCTATGTTTGGTGGTGCTTGGTGGGTTGCCCCTAGTGCATATTTTGTTGGTATAGTCGCTGTTATAATTTCAGGTATTATTCTAAAAAAGACGAAATTATTTGCAGGTGACCGAGCCCCATTTGTTATGGAACTTCCACCATATCATATGCCAACACTTAAAAATGTTCTTCGCTCTATGTGGGAGCGTGGCTGGTCATTTATTAAAAAGGCAGGAACAGTAATTCTATTATTCTCAGTTCTTTTGTGGTTCTTGCAAGGATTCGGTTTTGAAAATGGTGCGTTCGGTATGGTAGAGAATTTGAATAACTCTATACTTGCGATTATAGGTAATGCTATAGCATGGATATTCACACCTCTTGGTTGGGGCGATTGGAAAACTACTGTTGCAACTTTAACAGGATTAATTGCTAAAGAAAATATTGTTAGTACATTTGGCGTATTATTTAGTAATGCAGAGGTTTCTGAAAATGGTTGGGAAATTTGGAACAATATGCAACAGCATTTTACAGCTCTATCAGCGTATTCATTTATGATATTTAATCTTTTATGTGCTCCTTGTTTTGCAGCTGTGGGTGCGATTAAACGTGAAATGAATAGTGCTAAGTGGACAGCGTTTGCAATTACTTATCAGTGTGTATTTGCCTATGCAACTTCATTGGTGGTATACCAATTAGGTTCATTATTTACAGGTAATAGTAACAATATTGTAGGTGTTTTGGTTGCTGTTGCTGTTGTAGTATTTACAGTGTTTATGCTGTTAAAGCCTTACGATGAGTCTGGAAAGCTTAATAAAAAGGCTAGTGTATAATATTAATCAAGTTAACTATAGGAGGTAAAAAGTATGATAGAGTGGTTAAGTGCAAATATTGGCACAATAATTGTTGGTGCTATTGTTTTAGCTATTTTACTATTAGTAGTTTGTTATTTATTAAAAAATAGAAAGCAGGGAAAAACCTCCTGTGGTTGCAATTGTAGTGGTTGCCCTATGAGTGGTAGCTGTCATAAGCAATAATGCTAATAGATTTTTTGTAGCGAGATATATTTTTTATAGAAACAGAAAAAGTCACTCCATAGGATATAATTCCAATGGAGTGACTTTTGTAATGAGAAGGATTGAGTGATATAAATGGGAACATTATGAAGTGTTGTTGTATGAATAATATTACATAGATGATACCGTGCACAAGTGTTTTATTAACAGGCACTTTTTAGCTGTAATCTAAGCTTATCAGAAATCATTGCAATAAATTCGCTGTTAGTTGGCTTGCCTCTATCGTTGTGGATTGTATAGCCAAAGTAAGAGTTTAAAACATCAACATCGCCTCTATCCCACGCAACTTCAATAGCGTGGCGAATGGCTCTTTCTACTCTTGATGATGTAGTTTCATACTTTTTGGCAACTGATGGATATAGCTTTTTTGTAACTGCATTAATAATTTCAGGTGTTTCTATTGACATTAATATAGAATCACGAAGATAATTATAGCCTTTTATATGTGCAGGTACACCTATTTGATGAAGAATTTCTGTTATTTTTAACTCCATACTTCCACTTGTGTTTTGGAATAAACGCAATTTTGGTTTAGAGTGTGCATCTATATTGCTATTTAACATAGATGTCATACTCTCAGCCAAGTCTGCCATATTATATGGCTTTAAAACAAAGTAAGTTGCACCGCAGTTCATAATTTCTCTTTCAAGTACAGGACTGTCGAATGTTGAATACACAAATACTAAAGGCTTTTTTATAAGTTCTTTTCTTGATAAAGCTCTTAAAACTCCTACACCGTCCATTCTTGTCATAAACATATCCATTAATATAACATCTGGCTGTAGAGCATCTATTTTTTCAAGTAGTTCTATACCGTCTTTGCCTGAGTAGGTAGGAAGAAAACCATAATCCGACATAACCTGAATATCCTGACGACTAATTTCTGCTGAATCTTCTGTAATAATGATTGTAAATTTATTTTCCATAATTTCTCTCCTAACTTGTTTATTTGATGTTTATATATTACCATAAAATGGTAAATTTGGCAAGAGAAAACAGAGAAATTTTTTAAAAATCTTTGAGTTTTTTATTTTTTTAAGCCACATCTTTCAGCAAAGTTCGACTTTCGGTGTTTAATTCATCAATCATATTTTCAGCAAAAATGCCATAGCCCATATTAGGCTCGTTTACAAAAACATGTGTTACAGCACCAACTAACCTACCATTTTGTATTATAGGGCTTCCACTCATTCCCTGTATAATGCCATTGGTTTTGTCTAAAAGCTCATTATCGGTAACCTTTAATACAATATTTTTTGTTTTAGAATATTCGTTATAATTTATAGATGTTATTTCTACATCATAATATTTAGGTTTTTCACCTTGAATAGTGGATAAAATTTCAGCTTTTCCTATTTTTATTTGTTGTTTATATGCCACAGGTATAGGCTCATTATTAGTAGGGGAGGACTGTAAATATCCAAATACTCCACACTCACTGTTGCATATAACATAACCACTGCATTGGTTATCACAGTGATGACCATTTAATGTGCCTGCACTGCCGGATTTTGCTTTTGTTATACTGTCAATCTTTGCACCTGTAATTTCGCCTTGAGATATAGGCAATAGTGTGCCTGTATCAATATCACAAATTCCGTGGCCTAAACCGCCAAAAGCATTGCTTTCGGTATGGTAAAAGGTCATTGTGCCAATACCCGCTGAACTGTCACGCACCCAAATGCCTATTTTATAGTTGCCGTTACCGGTATCTACAGGTAAAATACTTTTATTTATAGTTTTACCATTGCGAACAATTGTTAACTGTATAGGCTTGCCTTTGCTTTGGTTTACTATTATTGGCAAATCTTCTGTAAAAGTAACCTTTTTAGAGTTAACCATTGTTATTACATCGCCAATTTCAATACCGCTGTCTCTTGCAGGATTATAGGTTTTGTTATTTACTGTTATGCTTTCAAGCTTTACAACCATAACACCATTTGTAAAAAGCTTTATACCAAATGGTATACCGCAGGGTACAACAGTTTCGTTTGCTTTAACATTAATTTCTACAGATTTTATGGGTATAATATTACCAAGCATAAGCTGTCCTTGTACTGTGTTTTCTTTAGAGTTATTATAGCTGGTCAAGGTAACACCGTATGCAGATAAATCCTCTCTCCCTGTTGAACTAACATAAAATTGCGAGGGCAATACTCTATTTAAAAAGCAACTTAATAACAGCAATAGGGTGCAAAATACACCTATAATAATGGTAGTAGTTTTAATAAAAATTTTCAAAATTCTCACCTCCAAATGTTTGATGATATTAGTTTGTCTTTATAATTCAAAAATTATGGTGGTAAAAAGAATTTTAATTTTTTTGTTTTCCGTGAATTTATTTTAAAAATTTGCTGATAATTGACTTTAACTGATATGTTATGTATAATACCCTTAAAATAAGTTACGTTATAAGCTGTTTTTTACAATGTGATTTTTAAACTGCTTGTAATAAGGTAGGTGTTGGAGTGGATAATAAATTTATTTTTATAATGATTATTGTTTTTTGGGTAATTATTTTGTACCAAAAAAATAATAGTGAAGAAAGAATAAGAATTATTAAAAAAAATAAAAAAGGGGATAGGATAAAAATGATAGAATTATCAAAAAAGTTTATAGGTAAGGAGTGCGTTATACATTTGTTAAGTTCTGGTTCTTTTATAGCAACTATAGATGAAGTAAGTAACAATGCTTTATTAGTAACCAGAGAAACTGGGGGTACTGAAATTGTAAATATAGACTACATAATAAAAATTTGTGACCCACCACGAAATAAAAAAGGTAAAATAAAAGCTATTTATTAATTGATTTATAAGGCGTACCAATAAAACAAGTTTTTGATATAAAAAACACAAGGCAAGCACGGTTGTATGTGCTTGCCTTGTTCTATTAGCTAAAAATTATTTGATTAGATTAGATAGTAATTTTCTTATCCTTTTCAACCTGTACAGCTTTACCTATACTATAAGAGTCAGAATAGCCAACTACTTTTCTAAGAAGTAGAATACAGTCAGCTAAAGCAACTTTACTGTTACCATCTACGTCAGCTGTTAATAGTTGAGTTTGGTTGAATTTAACAGAATGAATAACACCTCTCTGAACTAAGATAACATCAGCTACAGTAATTTTACCGTCGCCTGTCATATCGCCAAGAGTAACTGTTGTGTATGGGTTTTCTGTTGGTGGGTCAGTTGGGTTTACAACAACAGGCTTCCACTCTGTCCAAGAATTTCCTGAGCCAAACTTATGTGAAGCACCATTAATTGATAGACCAGGCTGCATTTCAGCTGGGTATCTGTTTGCAGAAGAAGAGTTCTCGTTAAAGATTACTCTGGCCTCTGCACCTAATAGGTTTTCAGGAACTTCAATCTCATATAAGCCAGTTGTTGGGTTAAGTGTCATTGCTTTTCCTGGCCATTTAGCGATTTCTATAACAGAAGAACCGCTTTCGTCATAGATATAAGCATTAACTGATGACCACTTATAAGCAGAGTTATCGAAATATAGATTTACAGTAGCGTTAGGGTCTTTCTTGTTATATACAACTGTTTTATTTGCAGTGTCTGTACCGTCTGTTGCTGTTACAGTAACAGTAACCTGACCGCCCTCTGGTGTGTTAGCACCAATTGTAAATGTACCGCCATTCTGAACTGTGAAAGGTGCACCGTTGTCAATTTTAACAGTTGCTGTTGTAGCACCCTTAATGTTTACTGTAATAGTAGCTGTGCCCTCGAATGATGTGCTACCTGTTGAGCTTGTTAAAGATACGCCAACATTTGACTGAGGACCCTCAATCAAGATAGTACCATGAGCACCACTGTTGAATGAAACCTTACCACCGCTAACTGTAGCTGTTGAACCGTCGTAAGCGTTAGTAACCATTGTACCGTCTGAGAAAATGCTACCAACTGTTACAGATACATTTGTGTTTGCACTTGCACCAATAACTGCTGCAACTGCGTCTGTAATGTTGCCCTTTGAATATTCTCTGATAAATGCTGTACCAGATGAAGCAGAAGTAGCTGTATGGCTACCTGCACCAACTGCAATATGGTTGTTTCTAAACTGACCAACCTTCTGCCAGTGCTTTAATGTAGCTGAGCTATTTACTGAGTTCCAGTTCATATCGCTTCTGTATGCGTGGTCAGCAAGGTTAGAAGCAAGCATTGGACGGTCTGTTTCGTCACCGTAGAAAATCTGAACGCCACCTGGCATTAGAAGTAGGGCAGAACCTGTATAAATAGAGTTGCCTCTTGACAAACCGTCATCGTGTGATGATACATAAGTTAGTACATTATAGTTATCATCATTATTTAGAGAATTTGCATAGTTAGAATATGTACCATTGATACTACCAGCACCTGGCATTGAGTTACCTGCACACTGCTTACCAAATGCAAAGTTAATCATTGAGTCAAATCCGCCTGATGTAAAATAATCAGATTTGCCTAACTGATGACCCCAACATTCACCTGTCATCCAGAAATCAAGGTCGTCCATTTTCTTAGTAGGGTTGTTTGCTTTCCAAGTTTTTAAAGCCTGTGTACAAGCTGTTTTTAGTTTTTTCCAAGAACCCATATCAACGTGCTTAGCTGTATCACAACGGAAACCGTCAACACCGTAAGTTTCTACCCACTCAGCTAGCCATTTAACAAGATAATCAGATACTGTACCGGAAGCACCATACTTAGCAACCTTAGCGCTGTATGTACCCTCTTTTGTCCACTTTGTTTTTAGAACTTCAGGAATACCAACTGAAGCTGTTGATTCTGTTTTTAAGTCAGGAAGACCTGAAAGTGAGCCTGTTAAATCTCCGCCACCCTCAGAATATCCAGGTAGACCAGATCTAATCCAGTTAGAACCCCACCATTTACCCCAGTCACTAGCACTAGAGTTGTAGTCGATGTAGTTGTGCATACCGCCTACATCTGTTAATTTATATAGATAGCTTTCGTAACCACTCTTTAATGTACCATAACCGAACTCTTTCATATCAAGTAGGTTGTTATAGCCTGTATGGTTCATAACAATGTCCATTACAATTCTAATACCATGCTCGTGAGCAGTATCAACAAGCTTTTTAAACTCTGCCTTAGTACCAAGGTTAGCATCTGTTTCTGTATAGTCAGCCACATAATAACCGTGGTAAGCATAGTGAGCAAAGTTACCTGTTGGGTCACCAGATGAGCAATAACCGTGCATCTGCTCGTAAGGTGCTGTAATCCAAATTGCATTTACACCTAGATTATCAAAATAACCCTCTTCAATCTTCTTTGTCATACCAGCAAAGTCACCACCGTGGAATGTACCTGGAGCTGATGACCAACCAGAAAGTGGGTTGCCGTTTGCGTCAGTAGCTCTGCCATAAGCGTGGTCATTGCTTGTGTTACCGTTGCTAAAACGGTCTGTTAGTGCAAAGTAAACTGTTGCATTGTCCCATGAAAAGGTAGATGGGTCACCATCTGTAGGCTGAACAGCTTTGCTTGCTGCTGCGTTTGTTGTAACAGCAGAAACGTTTGTTGTTGCTACAGCTGCTGTCATTGTTGAAAGCATAGTAGCTGTTAGTGCGATAGCAACTAATTTTTTGCTAAAGCTTTTTTTCTCGTTCATCTTGTGAAAACCTCTCTTTCCAAATTTCGAGTTCCATATATAGGTGCAAAATAGCAACCTATACCACCTTAATTATAGCAATTTCATAATTTTTTGTATACTAATAATATCAACAAAGAATTAAGTTGAAAAATGTACAATATTTCCAAGTGAGAAATTAGAGGAAGCTAGGTATAATTATGGGCTTATATAAAAATACCGCAGAAAAAACTGCGGTTAATACTAAACTATAATTAAAAACTAGAAAGGTTTTAATTATAGTACGCCTGTTACACAGGCTACGCTGTGCTTCGCACAGCACGTCTCATACAATCTTCAACGTTGCTTACGCAACTATTAACCACTGGATTTTATCCAGTGGTTAAATGAAGATTTGCATAAAATAAGTTATATTTCTTTTTTTACTCTTTCGATTAAGTTAAGCAAATCATCATAACTACAAAGTCTGCCGGCCTCGTTTCTGAAAGATGCCGCACCGTGAAAGCCCTTTAAATAATAAGCAACGTGCTTTCGTGCTTCTTTCATACCGATGTTTTCACCTTTATAAAGACAAATTCTTCGTACGTGCTCAGCCATAACCTGTAAACGTTCTTCAGGTGTTGGAGGTGGTGTAGGTTTGTTTTCAAATAGATAATTATTTATCTCTTTAAATACCCACGGATTACCCAAACTAGCTCTGCCAACCATAACCATATCACAGCCTGTTTCTTCAAGCATTTTTTTTGCTGTTTCCCCATTGGTAACATCGCCATTGCCTATAACAGGTACATTTAGCTCTCTTTTTAGTTTAGCAATAATCTCCCAATCGGCATAAGGCTTATACATTTGCTTAGCTGTTCTACCGTGTATTGTAACAGCAGATGCACCGTTATCAACACAGTATTTTGCAACTTCCAAGGCGTTTAATGTTTCGTCGTCATAGCCTTTGCGGATTTTTATGGTAACTGGAATATCCACAGCATTGCATACAGCCTTAACAATCTCGCCACATAGCTTTGGAGTTTTCATTAAAGCACAGCCACTACCATTACCACTTATTTTAGGAGCAGGGCATCCCATATTTATGTCTAATATATCAGGGTTAAATTGCATAGCAGTTTTTGCCGCAACAGCCATTGTTTCAGGCTCGTTACCAAAAAGCTGTACAGCACAAGGATGTTCAATTTCAGACACAGCCATAAGCTCTGTTGAACGCTCATTTTTATAAGAAACACCTTTTGAGCTTACCATTTCACTTACTAAGTAAGAGGCACCCATCTCTTTGCAAATTTCTCTAAAAGCACGGTCAGCTACACCTGCCATTGGTGCAAGTGCAACTAATCCATTTATTTCTACATTTTTAATTTTCATTATCATTCACCCAAGGCAATTATATCATACTTGATGTGATTGTCAATTTTTTATTTCTGTTCTAATGTATAGGTGGTATATACATAATTTCATAAACTGCAAAAATTCACATATAAATGGAATTAGAGGTGAGAATGTATGAAAAGGCTAAATGGCAATAATATTATTAATGCTCTTGCAATTATAATGGCGTGTGTTATAGCAATTACAGGCTTTGGTTGTGCCTGTGTAAAAATAAATAACTTAAACGGTGGTATAACTATTCAATTATTAGCTTCTACATTATCTATGCCTCAATCTATGCCACAAGGGTTTAGCACTGTTACATCATCAACAATAACAACTGTTGCAGATATAACTAAGCCAACTGTATCACAGTCCCCCACAGAACCCCCAACAACACCCCCAACAGACCCTTCTACAGAAATAACCGACGATGAATCGAAATATTCAGGTGAGCAATACCCTGTTATAGAAGAACACTTTACAGGCACAGGTGAGAGCTTTAATAATTTCTTTGTGAAAAATTCTACAGATTATTCTATTAATTATAATGAAGCTTTAAATGCAGACCTAGGCTTTAAAATTAGCAACACAAAAGAACCACAGGTGTTAATAGTACATACACATACAACAGAGTCTTACCTAATTAATGATAAAGGCTATTATTATACAGATTATCCCTTTAGAACTACCGACAGCACCAAGAATATGGTTGCAGTAGGTAACGAAATTGTCAAATCGTTGAATAAAAATGGAATAGGTGCAATACACGCTACTGAAATTCACGACAAACCAACTTATACAGGTTCTTATGACCGAAGTGCAGAAACTATTTATAAGTATTTAGAGCAATATCCTAATATAAAAGTAGTTCTTGATATTCACCGTGATGCAGTGGGCTATGACGATGAAAGAGGTAAATATAAGCCTACCTTTACATACAACGGAAAAAAAGCGGCACAAATAATGATAATGTGCGGTTACGACCCATACAATAATTATGGCTTTGGACATTGGCAGGAGAATTTAAACTTTGCTTTACAACTACAGCAAAAAGCGGAAAATTTATATCCGGGTATGACTAGACCATTATATTTTGGCGACTTTGCCTATAATATGTATATTAACAATGGTTCATTGCTTATAGAGGTAGGCACAGAAACCAATACATTATCAGAAGCCAAATATACAGGAGAGTTGCTTGGTAATGTAATAGCAAAGGTTTTGAACTAATTATGTATAATTTTTATATAGCTTGTAAAATTATCTTTCTGTATAGACAAATAAATAAAATATATTATAATTGAATTGTAATAAAGAATAAATAACGGAGAGATATAATTTATGAAAAAGCTAAGTAGCGTTTTTGCTACCTGTTTAATTTTTGTTGTTTTTCTTGTGGTAAGTTCTGTAACTGTTTACGCTGAACCGGAAGATTATATTAACGGCTTTTTAGAAGATTTTAATAATGCGGTAAACGAATTTATTAACGATATTACAGACGAAGAAGTAACCGAACCAACCCAAATGTATATAGAACCAACAGAGATATATCAGGAGCCTACAATACCAATAGAACCTGATTTTTATCAGCCTCCAACAGAGAATATATATACCGAAGAAATTACAGAGCCTAGTACACCACCAACTGAATATCAGGAAGAAACACCGATAGAAGAAGCAACAGAAGAAGCTACAGAAGAAGCTACAGAAGACTATTATTATCTTATAGCTACAGAACCTGAAACCGAATATTACCAGCCTGAAATTTTAACAGAAACCCATACCGATGCACCCTTTTTAGAAAGATTTGCCATAACAGATGCAACCGAGGGTAATGTTTTTATAGCACTGGCACTTTGGGGTAGCATAATAATAGGAGTTATTATTGTATTATCTATAGTAATTTCTACACATAGAAGAAAAAAGGGTTAAGAATATTACAAACTAAATAAAACTGTAAAGATAGAACAAAAACAGACTACTTGGACAGCTAAAAGCTCAAGTAGTCTGTTTTATTTTACTCTTATTCACATTCAACAGTATTAACCCATTTTAGTAAAAATTCTTTTTCTTCAGGAGTTCCCTTATCCATTTGTGAAGCCGCAACTAATGGCAACCATTGTAATACATACTGCTTTGCGGTGTTGCTTTTTAGACAAAATAGTTTTAAATATTTGTCAGCTATTTCAGGCTGTTTAAATGAAAATAGCAAATAAGTTCTTGCAACATCAGCAGAAGCATTACCTTGTGTAGCGTGGGACCAGTCAAGAATATATGCTTTTCCGCTAGGGTCAATAATTATATTACTAGGATTAAAATCTCCGTGGCATACTTTAATATGTTTAGGCATTACTTTTAATCTTGTATGAAGCTCATATCTGGTTGTAGCATCAACCTCTTGTAGATTAGAGATTTTTCTAACCATTTTATCTTTTAGTTTATTAAGTAAAGGAGCTTTCTTACTGTGAATTTCCATTTGCAGGTCAACAAACAGATTTATGTATTCATCAATTTTGTCAGGATTTTCGTCCATTAGCTGTTGTAGAGTTTTACCCTCAATAAAATCTATTGTCATTGACCATTTGTTATCTATCATAGATACAGCTATTAAAGAGGGCATAGTAATACCTGTTTCCTCAACTCTTGCGTGATTTAACGCTTCGTTTAATATATCTGATTTTGGAAATTCCGAGTCAAATAGCTTAACTATGGTGTTACCAACCTTATAAACTGCCTTTCCTTTTCGTTCTGCTAAAATTTTGTCGTATATCATATAAATTCACCCTTATGTTAGTGTATCAGTGTGCAAACTATCTAGTTAAATTAATATGGATATATTATAGCACTTGGCGATAAAAAAGTATAGTTAAATAACGATAAAAAAACATAGTAATATTTTGGTTATTTATACAATTTGTCAATTAGTTTTGAAAGTTGCGTGGTATGTGTTGCAGGTAGTCGTATAATATTACGCAACGGTAAAAATACAAAATGCTCGGGCTTAAATTAGCCAGAGCATTTTGCATATTATGTTAATTTGTTAATGATGAAACCCAGTTTTTAAAAGGTGTTACATTATCTGGTTGATTAGTATGAGGTCCATACCAATAATTAGTTATTAAAAAATAAACTCCGTTATAATCAAATACTTCTTTGTAAAAGCGAGGTTGATTTGTATAATCATATATTATTTCCCGTGGAATATCGTGTGAACGGTTAACTTGTTTTAATATTGGTTTCATACAGTTGAATTTTTCTTTGCAAAATTCATGGTCAGTAAGAAGCATTATTATATTTATGTCTACTCTTTTCTCAAGTAAAAGGTTCATACAATTAAAAGCAAAATCTTTATTTGATATTTTAGTGGTTTTACCTGCATTTACACCGCCTTGACAGTTAGGACATTTTTTTTGAAAAACATCTGTGCTATTTGCCCAATATTCATAGTTGCAATGTGTGCACTTAATCTTATTAAGTGCAGAATAATGGTCAGTACCCTTTTGGTTTGTTCTGCCGATTACTTCTTGTTTGTGTGGTTGATTAATGTATCCAATATCCGTTGAATGTAGTTTAAGAAAATCATTAGCATACTTTTCGATTTCATCTGCAACATAATCCCACAAAGTAACAATATTATTTTCATCAACAACAAAAACTTTTCCGTGTGATTTTTCGGCATCAAACTTCATTTGGTCGAAATTTGAACGAAATGTTGGTACATATACATCATAATGATATTGTTCATCGTTACATCTTTGTAGTAAATCGTCGTATGTAACATAACTTAACTCATTTGAAAGTTGTAAATAAGCTCTTAGTATTTTGTGATTAATTTGACGTGGTTTGTTTGCCCATTTGCTTATTTTGTCTAGTGCTTTACCAAAATAGGCATTTTGATTAGATGTATCCATATCATTTTGTTTTACATAGTTGTTTGTTTCTTTTGAAAAAATCTTCAAAAAGTAATTTTTCATAAACAATTCGCACACTTCCTCCATAGATTCATTATTTAATTGTAAAGCCATATTAAATCGTAATAAAATGTTTTCATCAATATTTAAAATTATTTGTTTTTTCATTGATTGTACCTTCTTAATATTAAAAAGTATTTGTTTTATATTTAGAGTACCCCTTTGTTGTCTTTATATTATCATAGTGTTTTGAAAGTGTCAATACTAAATTACTCAAAAATACTCAAAACACTCAAAATAGTAAATTTAAAAATAGTTACTATAAAAAAGGGGAGAGCACTCCATTAAGAAGTGCTCTCCCTAAAAAGCTGTTAGCTTTTCTATGAGGCAAACTATTTGTTTATACAACACTTAGAGTTATATCCAAAATTCAAATATACTGCCAAAGTGTATAAAGCTTGATGCTATATTAGGATAGTTTGAAATTGAGTTATAAAGATACTCGTAAACCTGTGCAAAATTTACAATTATACCGCCTATTAATGCAACAGCCATAGCTTTTTCCAGTATCTTTTTAGTTGATGATGCTTGTGCTGATGAATACAAAATAAAGGCAATTACAAAGGCACCTAACAAGATTTGCCATGAAAAATCAGTTGCATATCTTGCACCGTAGCCACTTTCTGCAATCGTAAAAATTATTACCATTGGGGCTATAATACAGGTTGCAAGTAAAATTATAGCGTTGCTTTTTTTCTTCTCCTTTGGAGCAATTTTATATGCCTTATGCACAAAGAAGTATGAGAACGTTGGCAATGCTCTAAATAATATACCGCAGGCTGTGCTGTTTGCAAGGAAATAATATCCCGGTACATTCATAAGGGTAATGTTTGAATGTAAATAAGGGAATGAGTGGTTAAAATATGGGAATACAAACAGATAGTTAACATATCCTAAGAATACCTGTGATATGTGAGATTCCGCTCGAGTAAAGTCGTTTATAGTTAACGAATAATCAATACCAAAATCAAAGAAAGAACCAAATCGTGCGTAGTTATATAGCATTTGAGTAATTCCCAGAATACCTAAAGGTATAAATGCAGACAATAGACATTTTATATATTTAGCTTTGCCTTTAGAATTATTAGTATTATTTTTAATCATTCTAATAATACCTACAACCACAACAACAACTGCTACAAAGCTATATACAACAAGTGTTGGTCTGGATAAAACTGCAAATCCCAAAGAAGCAGAGGATATAATTAAGCGTAGGTGTTTTATATTGCTTCCTTCTAAAATGTTAGATGTAAGCATAAAGTATGCACCTAATGTAGTAAAGGCAAATCCACAGGTTTGTGCTATTTCGTAGAAATTAGGTAATGCAAAGTTAAACCATACTCCACAGGACATAAGGGATAATAGTACAGCAATAACTGCAAATCCGTATGGGATATTAGGGAAATGTCTGCGGAAAAATTCCATTAAAAATTTAACAAGAAATACAATACCTATAGCACCAAAAATAAATACAGCCCATACAGTAGGGAAGTAAAAGCCTGTTAATAAATGATAAGGCAAAAATAGTAATAATACTGGTGCTATACCATAGTATGAATAATATTTTCCATTAAATAGAACATGGTCCCATTCGTAAGCAACATTAGTTTGTGTTCTTTCGCTCCAGTCGTAAGGGTTATCAAGCTTTAATAAAGACTCATCAGGAACTTTTAACAAAGAAACTTGTCCTGCTTCAAAAGCATCTACAAGCTCTTGGTTTATCTGATTTCCTGTTGTGCTTTTAAATTCATCAATAATACTGGTGTCTGTTGTTTGTCTATATATACTTGTAATCCAAAAAGCACCCAAAACAAATATAACAGCCATAAACACAGTGCCTATTTTTGATAATTTAACGCAATTTTTTATAGGCTGTTTAAAGGTATCTAAATTTATAAGTAAATAAGGTAATATGGCAAAAAATAAAAAAGTTAATATTCTAATAAAATTAAAGTCTATAGGTATTGGATTGTTAAGTATAATAGAATTTATGGTAATACCTGTTGGGTTATTGGCAGTAGGATTTATTGCAGGGTTGTCTATAGCAAATTCTGTAGCATCTACTGTTGTACCTGAAACAGGGCTTGTATATGAGAATTTTAATTTTGATACATCACCTGACAAAGCACAAGATGTTGTAAAGGAACTAGGATAATTTTTTATAGTCTGTAGCGTAATAGTTTCGGCACGATATTCTTTGTTACTGGAGTCTGCATAGGAGATAACAATATCGGCTGTTGAAAAGTTTTCGTTTGCTACATTTACAGTAATTGAGCCTACAGGCATTTTCAAACCCGTAAATTCAATAGTACCACTTGTAATGTTTACAGAGTTATTTATATTGAATTTACCACCATTTACTTTAGCGTTATAGAGTTTTAAATCAGCTAAAGGATAATCTTTTGCAAGAAAATCATAGCTGTTAAAATTAAACAGCGTTAACTCTGCCAACAGCACAACAACAACAGTTTTTACAATAAAGGAGTAATGCTTTTTCCAACCATCGTTAATAAAGGCACTTATAAAATAAAGTGCTGTAAAAATAAAGGTCGAAAAAGCACTAAATATGCCTAGATTAGGACATTTTGCAAATGGGTTAACACCTAAAAGCCCTAATACTGCAATTATTATTAAAATAACTAAAGAGGCTATTACACCAATACCCAATTGTTTGTTGAACTTTTTTAATTGCTGATATTTTTTGTCAGAAGAAGACAAAAAAGCAATAACACCGCTAAACAATGCAAGTGCAACTGTAAATACAGCTACAATAAGCGAAATAGTCATATTATCACCTCGATATTTTTATACAAATTATTATAAAATAATTAAGTAACATTTTCAATTAGCATAGCTACCAGTATTTTGTATGTACAAAGTATAAAATATTAACAATCTGTTAATAGCTTAAAAATATTTACAGGGCAATATTTTAAATTATATATGTAAGAAAATAATTCCTATATAACTGCAATTTCTCTAGGATTTTCCGAAATGCTTTTTTGTAAATTAAGATTATGTTGTAATGCAGTTTTTAAGGTGTTTATAAATTCAGTGTTAATAATTTCTCCTGGGGTTATTATAGGTATACCAGGGGGATATATCCATACATATTCGGCAGATATTTTGTTAAGGCTGTTTTCTAATGGTATGTTTTTAGATTGCTTATCAATAGCAGATGATATTGAACAACCTACAGCAGGCAGATTAGAAATTGTTGTATAAATTGCTTTTGTAGAGCTGTCTGTTAATTCATTATCAATTTGCAAAAGTGCATTTGCAAAATACTCTAAGTTTTCTCTGGTGTCACCCATTCCTGTCATTGCAACGCAATAATCACCACTGCACATTTCAAGCTCAATGTTATATTTTTGCCTTAATAAATCCATAAGCTGAATACCGCTTATGTTAGTTTTTGCTGTTGATATAACTATTTTACTGTTATCAAAGGAGTATATATTGCTGTTAGTCGGTTCGGTGTAATTTAATATGGAAAGATATTTTAAGTTACTTACCTTAGTTTTGAAATAATCAAGATTATTATGCCACTTTGTGAAAAGCTGTGGATTTTCACAAAGTGTAGCTATACAGCAATCTATAGAAGCCATTAACAGGTAGGAGGGACTACTTGTTTGAAAAATAGATAACTGTTGCTGTACCATTTGCTTTGATATAAAATTAGAGTTAAGATGTAAAATTGCTGTTTGGGTTAGGCTTGGCAATGTTTTATGCAAGCTTTGAACAACAATATCTGCCCCTGCTTTTACAGCTCCGCCGGTAAAGTAAGGCGATAGGTCAAGATGTGCTCCGTGTGCTTCGTCAACCATTACAGGAATATTATAGTTGTGTGCAAGGGTGGTAATTTCTTTTATATTACTTATTATGCCTTCGTAGGTGGGGCTGGTTAAAATAATTAGCTTAATATTATCATTTTTACATATTGCCTGATTAATTTCTTTACAGCTTACCGAAGAATATACAGGAACATTCTCCATCATTTTTGGCAGTATATAAACAGGCTCTAGCCCACATAACTCCAGTGCATTGTACACCGATTTATGGCAATTTCGTGCCACAAGCACCTTATCACCTCTTTTGGTGCAGGCTCTTATTCCCGCCAGTATTCCACAGGTGCTACCATTTACTAGAAAAAAGCTGTTGTTGCTATTCCAAAGCTTTTCAGCTTTTTGGTGACATTTTTTTATAATCTCCTGTGGTGAGTGCAGGTCGTCCATTTGGTAAATTTCAGTTAAATCATAATCAGCAGTAAGCTCTTTTAAATGCTTAAACAGGTTAGTATTTCGTTTATGCCCCGGCATATGCATAGCTAGTGGCTGAGTTTTTATGTAATCTTTTATGTGTTCTAGTAAAATCATATTTTCACCTTATAAAAACACGGACAGGCAAAGGCTGTCCGTGTTTTGCGTTAATCATTTTCGTTTATACATTCGGTAGTATTTACCTGAGATTTTTTAATCATCATACCATTTACAAAAACGTAACCTTCGTCATTTTCGTTGTTGTTGGTAATAGGAATCCCGTTGTCATCAGTTGATACTGCAACAGGCATAGTAGGGAAGGGGGATTCATCTTTTTCCTCAAGCTCAAACAGTTTTTCTATTTTAGGATAAAGTCTGTATACCGAACAGTAAGATATACCTGTTGGTAAGATAAGAAAAATAGCTATTATTAAAATAATTATACCCAAAATAACATTGCCTGTAATTAAAGGTATAGACACACAAGCAACTAATAATGCAAAGGTAGTAACCAATACATAGAAATTCATTGGTAGCTCACCCATAGCCATTAGTGCAGAGTTTTTAAAGTAGTGCTTTAGCTTTAAATCTAAAGTTACTGTTAAAATTGGAATTGAAAAAGAGATAAACAATAAAAATAAAGCAACTACACCTGTCATAAATAATGGTATATAAAAAATCCAATTAGTTGTAGCAAACTGAATATACAAAGAAATACTAAAGTAAGAAATAATAAATGCGAAATACAGTAAAACACCATACAAAGCAAAAGGCTTAAAGTTGTTTTTTAATCCCTTTTTAAAAGCTTCAACAGGTCTTACAAATCCCTTTATTCTTACAGTGTCTTTTGTTATTTGGGTTATACCTGAGTAAAAGGGATAAGCGGGTATTATAGCCAATGCCAAAAAAAGTATGTTTTCTGATTGCCCCAACAATAGTGCTAATCCGTAAATTATGCCTATTGATACAAGTAGGGGCACAGAAAATAATAAATTACCCACAAGCATTGTTTTAAAATTTTCAAAATATAGCTTGAAAAATCCAAGCTCCTTGTTGTTATCTGTCATATTAAAAATCCTTGTTTTTTAACTATTTTTTTAAGAAAAAGCAAATATATTGGCAAACAGAGAGTTAAGAACAGCATCTGCCATAGAACTAATAGCAAGAGCAATCAGCATAAAGCTGTTATCTACTATGTATTTATAAAATGAAATATCTGTGCTGTTGCTATTTCTGATTTTTGCAAATAGCCCCACTGAAAAGGCAATACAGACTTTCCCCTGATGAGTAAGTGCAAGGGTAGAAATAACGCACCCTACAAGCATAACTAACAGAAAAAATCCCACACCCATAAATCCACAGCACTTATACAAATAGCCTGCAGTTATTCCTATACCAAAGCCTTTAAATGCTATTGCAACAGGCACCCCCACACAGCCCCATACTGAAAGACCTAATAAAAACACAGTTGCAAAAAATATAAAGTTTGCAGTTAATGCAGATATAAATGTGTATAAAGGGGTTTGAGTGCATCGTGTGTTAAAATCAGATGTAAATAAAAAATCTAACTTTTCTATAAGTGATTGCTCAGCATTCCCTGCACAAATAGAACCAAAAACAAGCCCCACAAAAAGAGCACTGTTTAGTAATACATTAATTCCATACCTACGGAAAAAATATAGAAATTCTCGTTTTTGCACACAACTACTTATTTTTTTGCTGTTGCTTTTAGTATTGCTTTTCTTTAATGTAAATAAAATACCTTTCATATTATACCTCCTAAGCAAAATAAACCTTTCCTTAGGAGATTATATGAATATTAATATAGATGTATGATAGCTTGTATAATAAATAAGTTTTTATTTGCCAAGCTCTTCTGCACGGTTGGTACAAGCTGTCATAGCGTTTTTGATGTTGTCATAAAAACCGCCCTTATCAAGTACATCTAAGGCGGCTAAGGTAGTGCCACCAGGAGATGATACCTTTTTAATAAGCTGGTCTGGTGTATCGCCAGATTTCATAAGCATTTCTGCACTACCCTTTAGTGTAGCACAAATAAGCTCCATAGCAACATCGGTGTTTATACCTTGTTCGCTGGCGTAATCACACATAGCTTTAGCAAATAGATAAACATAAGCAGGGCTACTACCGTTTACTGCTATAATAGTATTCATTTGACTTTCAGGCAAAACCTGACAAACTCCTGAAGTTGCAAACATACTTTTTACCACTGCAAAATCTTCATCAGAAATATTTTCAGAAGGACAAACAGCAGTTGCACCACAGCCAAGTAAAAGTGGTGTATTTGGCATAACACGAACACAACCGCAATTTTTTTCTAAAGTAGAAAGTACATAATTTATAGAAATACCTGCGGCAATAGAAACCATAATAGTGCTATCTTTTACAGAATTTTTTATACCTGTAAGAACCTCTTGATAATTTTGTGGTTTAACAGCAAGCACAACAAAATGGCAATTGTCAACAACTTCATTTGCAGAAGTACAGGTTATAATTCCCTTTTGGCTCATTTGATTAAGCTTTTCAGTATCTAAATCAAACACAAAAATATTTTCGGCAGTTGTAACATTGTTGCTTAGCATACCATTAATAATAGCAGTAGCCATATTACCTGCACCTATAAAACCTATTTTATTCAAATTATTCACCTTAATTCTAAAAAATTATCTACATAATTATATCATACATTATTAAAAGTGTAAACGGATTTTCAGTGCATTAAAGCTTTTTGAAAGATATTGCATATATTTACCTATATATTTTTCTTGAAAATCACTTGTGTGATGATATAATTAATAATATATATAATGTAATTAAAGGAGTAATTCTTATGGGAAAAATATATAAAGGTGTAGCAGAACTAGTGGGTAATACTCCGCTTTTAGAAGCTGTTAATATTGAGAAAAAAGAAAATCTTTACGGTACAATACTTTTAAAGCTTGAATATCTTAACCCTGCCGGAAGTGTAAAAGACAGAGCAGCAAAATTTATGATTGAAGAAGCCGAGAAAAACGGGCAGTTAAAAGAGGGCTTTGTTATTATAGAGCCAACCTCAGGTAATACAGGTATAGGCTTAGCATCTATTGCAACAGTAAAGGGATATAAACTTATTCTTACTATGCCTGAAACTATGAGTGTAGAACGAAGAAATATTTTAAAAGCCTACGGTGCAGAAATAGTGCTTACAGAGGGAGCAAAGGGAATGTCAGGTGCTATAGAAAAAGCACAGGAGCTTGCCAATGAAATACCAAATTCATTTATTCCAAGTCAGTTTGATAATCCTGCAAATCCTTATGCTCACCGTGTTACAACAGCACCTGAAATTTGGGACGATACAAATGGCTCTATAGACTATTTTGTAGCAGGTGTAGGCACAGGTGGAACAATAACAGGTATAGGCGAATATTTAAAGGAGAAGAATCCAAATATAAAAATTGTGGCTGTAGAGCCATTATCTTCCCCTGTTATTTCAAAAGGTGAAGCTGGTGCCCATAAGATACAGGGTATCGGTGCAGGATTTATTCCTAAAAACCTTAATAAGGATATTTTAGATGAAGTAATAACCGTTTCTGATGATGAGGCATTTTCCACAGCAAAGCTGTTGGCTAAATGCGAGGGTATATTGGTTGGTATATCATCAGGTGCATCACTAAATGTGGCAATAGAGATAGCTAAAAGACCAGAAAGCAAAGGAAAAACAATAGTTGCTCTATTGCCAGACAGTGGCGACAGATATTACTCTACACCGCTGTTTCAGGAATAACATTTCCTGTTTTATTTACTGATTATAGTTCAATATAAAAACATAATGCACACAGCGTACTATATTAATAAGGTACGCTGTGTGCAATTTTTATCGTTTGTTTGTAGGGCTTATTTCAAGCTCAGGAGTTTTTACATTTACTTTCATACCTGCTTCAATAGAGCTTACAACAAATGCGTTACCGCCAATTGTAGCATTATCACCTATTACAGTTTCTCCACCTAATACAGATGTATTTGAATAAATAGTAACATTATCACCAATAGTAGGGTGTCGTTTAACGCCTTTTAGCTGTTGACCCTTTCTTGTAGATAAAGCACCAAGGGTAACACCTTGATATATTTTAACATTTTGACCAATTACAGTTGTTTCACCTATAACAACACCTGTACCGTGGTCTATAAAGAAATATTTTCCAATAGTAGCACCTGGGTGAATATCAATACCTGTTATGCTGTGTGCGTGTTCAGAAATTATTCTTGGTATCATAGGCACACCAAGTAAATAAAGCTCGTGAGCAATTCTGTAAACTGTTACTGCGAACATTCCCGGATAACAGAATATAATCTCGTCTGTGCTATATGCGGCAGGGTCGCCATTGTAGGCTGCTTGTACATCAGTATATAGATATTCTCTAATTGTTGGAATCTTTTCAAGAAATCTATGAACTATATCTTCTGTTTTCTTAATAATACAAGAGCGTTGGCAATCTTCGCAGTCTTTATAACTGCCAAAGGCTCTTGCTATTTGCTTTTTAAGATGATATTCAATAAATTCAAGTCTTTCTCCAACTAAAAATTCTGTGTACTCGGTGCGAACCTTATTGTTGCCGAAAAACCCCGGAAATAACAGCTTGCGGATTTCTTCAAGAACTTTTATTAAAATATCCTTATTTACTATGTTTTCTTCATCTATTCTGGCGGTTATGTCATACTTGTTGTAGCTTTCTAAAATAACATTAACCAAATTGTTTACCTTGTTTTTCATAGTTATCTCCTTTCTGTGGTAGGTACCTGTATAAGTATATTATAAACTGCAAATTATTTCAATCAACATTTATTTTAACAGAATTGCCCTTGGTATTTTATGTTTGTTGACAAAGAAGTTTAGGTTAGTTATGATATTCTTAAAGTAATGATAGTATGAGGTGTATTAAGGTGATTACACAAGAAATAATTTATAAGTTGGCAGAAACTAAAAATTTACCTGATAAACAGCTTGCAGATTTATTGGCAACAGATGCCTTTGATAATCTTTTGTATTCTTATGCAGATAAAGCAAGGCAGGAATACTATGGCAAAGAAGTTTATCTTCGTGGACTTATAGAATTTACAAATTATTGCAAAAACGATTGTTATTACTGTGGTATACGCAAAAGCAATAAAAACGCTGTAAGATATAGACTTACACAGCAGGATATACTAGATTGTTGTAAAGAGGGGTATAGCTTGGGCTTTCGCACCTTTGTTTTACAGGGTGGAGAGGATATGTATTTTACAGACCAACGTATTTGTGAGATTGTATCATCTATTCGTAATAAGTATTCAGATTGTGCTATAACCCTATCCCTAGGCGAAAGGTCAAAAGAAAGCTACCAATCATTTTATAACGCAGGTGCTAATAGATATTTATTACGTCACGAAACAGCTAATAATATTCACTACAGCAAGCTTCACCCAAATAATATGAGCCACAAAAATAGAAAACGCTGTCTTTTTAATTTAAAAGAAATAGGTTTTCAAGTGGGTTCAGGATTTATGGTAGGCTCGCCTTTTCAAACAGTTGAAAATTTGGTAGAGGATATAAGATTTTTACAACAACTAAAACCAGATATGATAGGAATTGGACCTTATATAAATCATACAGAAACTCCGTTTAAAAACTATAAAAACGGTGATTTAAAATTGACACTGCGTATGATTTCAATATTAAGGCTTATGTTCCCTTATGCGCTTATCCCCTCAACAACTGCACTTGGCACTATACACCCACAGGGTAGAGAAATGGGTTTAAAAGCCGGTGCAAATGTTGTAATGCCTAATTTATCCCCTGTAAGAGTAAGAAAACTCTATGACCTTTATGAAAATAAAATCTGCACAGGAGAGGAAGCTGCACAATGCAGAGGTTGTTTAGAACAACGAATAATTTCAGCAGGCTACAAGGCTGTTACAGCAGTAGGAGATGTAGCGTTAACACCAAAAAACTTTTCTGATTTTTAATTATAGTTTAAAATAGTACAGGGTTATTTTTATGTAAATGTTAATATAAAAGTTAGTGCAAAAATTCGCAGTTTAAAATTACTGCGGATTTTTTGCTTATTAAATAAGTTAATTCTATGAAAATGGATATACTTATTCTAAGGATTAATTATTTTTTATTAAGCTATCAGTATAATTGAGAAACTATATTAAAGAATGATATATATGCACATTTTACAGGATATTAATAAGGCTATCACATAGTTTTTACATTAGTCACAAAAAATACGCAAAAAACGATTGTTATTTTAAGAAGTATGTTGTATAATGTTACCAATTACTTTTAAAGTGTTTTTAATTAATACAAATTGCTAATTAAACATATAGATATTATTTTTGTGATTTAAAATATAAGGAGGATTTTTAATGCTAGGCAAAACCAGAAAGACTAAAATTATCTGTACTATGGGCCCTGCTACTGACAACGAAAATGTTTTGCGTTTGTTAATCGAGGGCGGTATGAATGTGGCTAGAATTAATATGTCACACGGTACTCACGAAGTACAGAGAGAAAGAATAAATAAAATAAAACAGCTAAGAGATGAACTAAAAAAGCCTGTTGCTATTCTATTAGACACTAAAGGTCCTGAAATAAGAACAGGTAATTTTAAAAACGGAAAAGAGCTTCTGCAAACAGGTCAAATTTTTACTTTTACTACTAACGAAGTAGAGGGCGACAGCAAATGCTGTTCATTAACCTATAAAGGATTACCAAGCGACCTTAAAACAGGTGATAAAATATTAGTAGATGACGGTTTAATAGAAATGGTAGTACAAAACCTTACTAAAACAAGTATAGAATGTAAGGTTATTAACGAGGGCTATATTGCATCGCATAAAGGTATTAATATTCCTGGTGTAAGCTTGTCATTACCATTTATTAGTGATGTTGATAAGGCAGATATAGCCTTTGCTGTAGAAGAAGATTTAGATTTTATCGCCGCATCTTTCACACGCACACCACAAGATATTTTCCAGTTAAGACAAGAGCTTGCATTGAATAACTGTGATGATATGCGTATCATAGCTAAAATTGAAAACGAAGAGGGCGTACACAATATTGATGAAATCATAAGAGCTTCTGACGGTATTATGGTTGCAAGAGGCGATATGGGTGTAGAAATTCCTTTGGAAGATGTTCCTGTAATTCAGAAAAAGCTGATTAAAAAAGCATATAATGCAGGAAAACAAGTTATTACAGCAACTCAAATGTTGGATTCAATGATGAAAAACCCACGTCCAACTCGTGCGGAAACTACCGACGTAGCCAATGCTATTTACGACGGTACAAGTGCTATTATGCTAAGTGGTGAAACAGCCGCAGGCGAATATCCGGTAGAAGCACTATATACAATGGATATAATAGCAAGACGAACAGAAAGAGATATAAATTATGTTAAAAAGTTTAACCGCAGAGATGTTTCTGAGCGACCAGATGTTACATCGGCTATATCTCACGCCACTTGTACCACAGCACACGATTTAGGTGCGGTTGCTATTATGACAGTGTCAAAATCAGGTTTAACAGCAAGAGAGATTTCTAAATATCGTCCAGCCTGTCCTATTATTTGCGGTACAACCTCACCAAAGGTACGACGCCAGATGAATCTATCTTGGGGTGTTATTCCTATAATGGTAGAGGAACAGAAAAATACAGATGCGTTGTTTGAGCATATTGTTGCTGTTGCACAGAAAGAAGAGCTTGTAAAAAGCGGTGACCTTGCGGTTATCACAGCAGGTATTCCTTTGGGTGTTTCAGGTACTACAAATATGCTTAAAGTTCATCTTGTTGGCGATGTATTAGTAGCAGGTACACCTGTAACAAGTAAAAACTACTGTGGTCATCTTTGTGTATGTGCTACTGAGGAGGAGGCACTTGCTAACTTTAATGCAGGCGATGTTTTGGTTATTCCAAAAACATCTAATAATATTCTTTCTCTTATGAGAACAGCAGGCGGTATTATTACAGAAGAGGGCGGAGCTAATACTCACGCTGCTATTGTTGCTATGACCTTAGATAAGCCTGCTATTGTAGGTGCGAAAAATGCTACAAAGCTACTAAAAACAGGTACAACCGTAAAGCTAGACGGTTCAAGGGGTCTTGTATTTAACGCAACAGGCATTAATGGCCCTGAAATATAATATAAAATCAAGGCTTGTCTAGATATTAAATAACCCTGAAAATAAATATATTACAAAACAGAAAAACAGCTAAAAAAACACAGCCACACTTTATTAAAAGTAGGCTGTGTTTTCTTTGTATAATTATTGAATTAATAACAGTGGTATGGTAAAATGTAGTTTGAGAAAATTTTGTTATG
>JAXJTR010000204.1:0-2681 GCA_036309465.1 Acutalibacteraceae bacterium | reverse complement strand
AGTTTTTCTCAAAAGCATTGTTATTTATATGGAAATCAAATGTTTTTATATACTTATCAATTTAAGGCACATTTTAAACTTCTGTAATGGTACAACAGACTGATTTCAATATTTATTTTTCAGTTTTCTGAATCTTATAACCTCGGGTGTAAAGATTAATCCAATTCATACAAGTGGATATGCAGATACTATTCAATTGAAAAGATTATAAAAAAGACCTGTTCATCAACTATAATTCTTGTGAATATGGAGATTTCAAAATGGTTTGACAAATACAAGCCATCAGTAAATATAGTAGATGAGCTATAAATAAACTTATGATTTTTTCAATGCTTATCTCAAAACACTATGTTTTAGATGTGAGAAGATGTGCTTATCTGTCGAAAAGTGTAATATTTCTTAAAATGTTCGTGTAATATAATGTAAAAACACAGAAAAAACACATCGAAAATCACACGAATATATGCTACACTATCATTATAACCTATATAGGAGGTACAGTATGTATAGAAAAATTATGAAATATCTGGAAGAATGGAAGAAAAGTCCTCACCGAAAACCTCTTATTTTACAAGGTGCAAGACAGGTAGGTAAGACATATTCTGTTTTGGAGTTTGGTCGTAATCATTATGAAAATGTTGCTTATTTTAACTTTGAGAGCAATCCTAAGCTTGCAGATACTTTTGCAGAAAGTATTAGTCCTGATTATTTGATTCCAATTTTATCGCATATTGCAGGACAAACAATTATAAAAGAAAAGACTCTTATTATATTCGATGAGGTTCAGATGTGCGAACGAGCACTTACATCTCTTAAATATTTCTGCGAAGAAGCACCTGAATATCATATCATAGTTGCAGGTAGTTTGCTTGGTGTAGCAGTTAACAGAGAGAAATTTTCTTTCCCTGTTGGTAAGGTTGATATGAAGACCTTGTATCCAATGGATTTAGAAGAGTTTATGCTCGCTTTAGGTGAAGATATGCTTGTGGGAAAAATCAAAAAGTGTTTTGCAGATAATATTCCAATGCCATCAGTACTTCATGATGCTGCAATTGGTATTTTATAGGCAGTATCTTGTAGTGGGTGGAATGCCTGAATGTGTTATGCAATATGTGAATACGAAGGACCATATACTTGTTCGCCATACTCAAAGTAACATACTCGCAAGTTATCTCAATGATATGAGTAAGTACAATAATCTTAACGAGATTAAGAAAACCCGACTGGTGTATGACAATATCACTATCCAACTTTCTAAAAAGAACACTCGTTTCCAATACAAGCTGGTTAAGAAGGGAGGTCGTGCATCAGAGTTCGAGAATGCGATTGAATGGCTGGTGCTCTCTGGTATTGTTTCTCAAATTTATAAGGTGGAGCAGATTAATAAACCGTTAGAGAACTATCGTGATATTGATTCATTTAAGATATATGTATCTGATTTGGGGTTGTTTTGTGCAAAGAAGGAACTTATTCCTAATGATGTTTTATATATGGTAGAGGAACTTAATGACTTTAAAGGTGGTATGGTTGAAAACTATGTTAACTCTCAACTTATCATCAATGGTTATACCACATATTATTGGGAGTCTGCCCGTGGTGCAGAAGTTGATTTTATTATTCAAAGAGAGGGGAAAATTATCCCTATTGAAGTTAAGTCTGCTGACAACACCCGTGCAAAGAGTTTGAATATATATATGGAGGCTTATAAGCCTGAATATGCAATCAAACTTTCAACAAAGAACTTTGGTTTTGAAGATAATAAAAAGACCGTACCGTTGTATGCTGCCTTTTGCATATAGGCAACTACAAAACAACCGTTTAATGAATGTAAAACAAGATAAGTTAAGGCTAAGTAGAAAATAAAGAATTAATTACACAAGTTGGAATAGTTTGAAAGATATTATTATGAGAATGATATATCTAATTTCCTTAACAAAAAGAACCTGTGTTATATGAGGTTTTTAACTATTAAAAGGCATAGACGATAAACTTGTGAAATTGTAAAATAATAAAGTGTGTAAGCTGTTTTTATAGCTTACACACTTTTTGTATTAGGATAGGAATGCCCTACAAAAAACAAATAACAAAAAATTTGTTATCAGATCAGCTTATCTAGCGTTTCTATAATCTTTTCTTTTTCGGAGCTACCATTAGTTTTAAATCTTAGTAATGGAATTTTATATAGCTCCATAATGTGATTTTTTAATAAATCTCTCGAAGACTGTACAGTATCCTCTTTGTGGTATCCATATCCGTCAACCTCAATCGCTAATACTGGCTTTTTACTAATTCTGTTATATATCAGAAAATCTAAATGTGTTGCTGGGTTCATTGCATATTGACATTCTTGATCATTTAATAATTCCAGATTTTTAATTACCATATTTAACGGAAAGTGACATACTACATCCAAGCTTAAATACTTGTTATCAGCTATAATTTCCTCTATCAATGAAAACATCAGATTTTCCGAATCATATTCTGATATCTTTTTATGCTTTTGTAGATATGCTATTCTTTCCTCGGTATATTGTTTGTACAGGTAGTCAAAAATCGAATAAATTTTACTCTCTGTTATTTCGAAATTATTATATTGAATGTAATCTATCAAATCTGTTATATTACGCTCTTTAGATTGCTCGTTACCTGTTACCACCAACATTAATTTATTTTTAGCTCTT
>JAXJTR010000203.1:0-1163 GCA_036309465.1 Acutalibacteraceae bacterium | reverse complement strand
TACCTGCCATGTTTGACCTGACTTTGTATCTAACAAAATAAAATTAAACATATTCTGCGTTGGATAAAGAGCAAATCTCCCATTAGTTGGCGTTTCATCATAACCTAAAAGAGAATATGGATTTAAGTTTACTTCAGCTCTATTATCGTCTCCTACTGAAAAATGGACTTGGGTTATTATACCTGTTGAAGTATCTAATTTTAGAAAAGCCCACATATTTGTTGTAGGGTATAAAATATATTTAGCATTGGAATTAGCTGAATTTTGAACAACAGCAAAAGAAGTATTAGATTCTGCGTGTATATTAAACACAGAAAACAATAAACAAAAAACAAATACAAACTTTTTCATTGTAGAAAGATTTAATTTACGCAAAGATAACAACAATAATTAACATAGGCATCATTTTCGTTTAGATTTAGGAGATTTGTTTCTAATAAGTTTGTCGTATTCGTCCTGAGCCTTTTTGATACCATTATCGCCTGTAATGGTGTTCACAGTAACAAAAGGTTCATCGAGCCTTTCAGCGAGACGCTTCATGATGTAGGTGTACTCACTATTCTGCTCCACTACGATAGTAGGTGCAGATTGAGCCACCAATTGAGGAGCGACAGCCCTTGACACATCGACAGAGCGAAGCGAGCCGATAGTGTTAGTTCTTTGAGCATAGTCCAGAGCGTTGATAAGAGGACGAGCCACCGGGTTAGCGAGCAACTTTTGCGAAGCTACCCATTCTCCTGCGTGAACCACGCCCACCTCTTCATCAACAGCACCTTTGGGGGTGAAACCACCCTTAGAATAACCTTGGGCTTCCGATGCCTGTTGTTGCTTTTTGATAGCAGCAATCTGCAACGCACCGGCTGCGACAGCCATAGCTGCCGCTATCGGAGCCATAACGAAACCGACAATAGGGATAGCAGCTGCCGAACCATAGGCACTGATAGCATTCTGAGCCGTTTGAGCGACTGCTTGAATGACTTGCATAGCAAACATTTTCTTGTTTGCCTCATTCTTAGCCTTGGCGATTTCCCTTTCCTTTTGCTTTTCGAGTTTAGCCACCTTATAGGTATTTCCCTCTGCTTGGGATATTTCCTTGTCGTAACGCTTTTCAATCGCAGCCGTTTGCATATCGAGTTCGGCTTGTACGATAGACGAAACTTGTG
>JAXJTR010000202.1:0-7229 GCA_036309465.1 Acutalibacteraceae bacterium | reverse complement strand
GATAACATACTTTTGTCCACCGTCTTCAATTCTGTCTAGCATACTACCTGTGGCAAAAACTGTACCACCGTTGATATGTATGCCCATATCAGAGTCAATTCCTGCGTCAGCTGAAAACGAGCAAGCTTCAACTTTAACTTTACCTTCGTTAATAACAATCCAGCCATTGGAATCAATTCCGTCACCTTCACCTGTTTTGCCGGTAACTGTTATATTAAGCTCACCACCGTTTATAGTGGTTACAGAAACTCCGTCTTCGTTTGTGTTAATACCATCGTTTCCTGAGTTGATATTGATGATACCACCATTTATTGTTAGATGAAGCTCAGTTCCCAGTCCTTCGTTTGTTGCATTAATATTAAGAACACCGTTATTTTTTTCACTGCCATTAATGTTCATAGACATTTTTGAGTAAAAAGCACCATCATATTTATGAAGTTTGCTCGCATCTTCAACTTCAGTTTTATCATCGTTCAAAACAACACTTTCAGGCTTGTAAATTTTTGCAACATAAGAGCCATTAACTGTGTTTATAGAATTATCGGCTATAATTACATTTGCCCCAGCTTTAGCTGTGTTTACATCTTTTGTTGCAGTATCAGTATCGCTATTTGAGCACTCATATACATTATAAAAAATAACAGCTGGTGCAACATTGCAGGTGATATCAACATTATCCAGTATAAGAGTTACAACTGCGTTGCTATCATTTTTAGCATCTTCGCCAAGGTCAACAGCGACTTGTCCCTTAGAAAGTTTACCACTTAGTTTATATGTGCCGGCTTTTGTTATATGAATAACAGAGTGACTTAATGCTTCATCTTTGCTATGTGCTTCTTCTTCGCTTCCCTCTCCATAGGTGAAATCTTTTCCGCTTTCGTAATATATAATATTGTTAGCTTTGTATACAGCATTTGAGGCATCGTTACTAATAGCTTTTCCGTCTATAAGTATCTCATTGTCATTAAGACTAATATCGCAGATACTGTTATTATTTTTTACTTGAGTAGATTGATTTGTTGTTTCAGTAGTTTGTGTTGTAATTTCGGTAGGTTGTATTTCGGTATTGTTATTAATTCCACAAGCCGACATTGAAATTACGGCACACAAAACAACCACTAGTACACTTGTCTTTTTCATAGGCTTTCCTCCTTGCTATAATTAGATTTTAACACTGGTAAAATCTGATTTCAAGACAGAAATTGAATTTAATAATCTATTCAAATATAAGCAAGTTATATTTGTAGATTTGTTGATAGAATTATAATAATAAATACATAATCTCTAGGGAAATAAGGAGCTTGAATAATATTAACCATTTTGCATAAAATTACTTGTTATTTTTTTTGAATTAATTTCATAAATTACTAGCATTTTTTTGTATAAAAGTGTATAATCATAAAAGACATTGTAAAATGGTAAAGTGCAGATTAGTTATTATAGGAGGAAAGTTGATGAATATTTTAAATAAAGCAGTTGCTATAGCAAAAGAACGCAATTTGGATATATGCCTTGCCTCCACAACAGGTAATACAGCACAATCTGTGCTTAACATTATTAGCGAAATTAACTACACAGGTAGACTGGTCGTGGTTACAACTGCTTGTGGCTCACACGGTAAAGGCGTAATAGATATGAGCAACGATATACGCAAAGAGCTTACTTCTAAAGGTGCCTATGTTGTTACAGCGGCACACGCTCTTAGTGGTTGCGAAAGAGGACTTACAAAAAAGTATTCAGGTGTTTACCCTGTTGAAATTATTGCCGACTCTTTGAGAATGTTAGGACAAGGGGTAAAGGTGTGTGTAGAAATATCCCTTATGGCAAATGATGCAGGTCTTCTTAAAACAGATAAACCTGTGGTATGTATTGCAGGAAGTGGCGAAGGTGCAGATACAATATGTATTATAACTCCTGCTTATTCTGCAACGGTTTTAGATACAGTAATTAATGAAATTATAGAAAAGCCTAGCTTATATTGATAGGCTATAAAGGAGAAATAGATATGGAAAAGAAAAACCTAGACTGGGCAAATATTGGCTTTGCTTACAGAAAAACAGATAAAAGATTTGTTTCAAATTATAAAGACGGCAGTTGGGACGAGGGTTGCCTTACAGAAGATGATATGATTACAATGAGTGAGTGTGCCTGTGTATTACAGTATGCTCAAACTTGTTTCGAGGGTTTAAAGGCTTACACAACAGCAGACGGTAGAATTGTTTGCTTCCGCCCAGACCTAAATGCTCAAAGAATGGCAGACACTTGTGTAAGACTTGAAATGCCACAGTATCCTGTTGAGAAATTTGTAGAGGCTGTAAAAGAAACAGTAAAAGCAAATCAGGCTTATGTACCTCCATACGGTTCAGGTGCATCATTATATCTAAGACCATATATGTTTGGTATTAACCCTGTTATAGGTGTAAAGCCAGCAACAGAATATCAGTTTAGAGTATTCGCAACACCTGTTGGACCTTACTTCAAGGGTGGTGCAAAGCCTATTACAATAAAGGTAAGCGATTTTGACAGAGCCGCACCAAATGGTACAGGTAATGTAAAGGCCGGCCTAAACTATGCTATGAGCCTACACGCTATTGTTACAGCACATAAAGAGGGCTACGACGAAAACCTTTATCTTGACCCTCAAACTCGTACAAAGGTTGAGGAAACAGGTGGTGCAAACTTCCTATTTATCACAAAGGATAATAAGGTTGTTACTCCTAAGTCATCAAGTATTTTACCATCAATTACAAGACGCTCACTTATGACAGTAGCAGAAAAGTATCTTGGTTTAGAGGTAGAGGAGAGAGAGGTTTATCTAAGCGAGCTTTCAGATTTTGCTGAATGTTGCTTATGTGGTACAGCTGCTGTTATTTCTCCTGTTGGTAAAATAGTAGACCACGGTAAAGAGATTTGCTTCCCAAGTGGTATGGAGAAAATGGGTCCAATCTCTCAAAAATTGTACGATACTCTAACAGGTATCCAAAAGGGCGAAATTGAAGCTCCAGAGGGCTGGATTTGCGAGATTATCTAATATAGGTATATTACAATAATTATAGATAAATAATATATTAACTATAAAATGGTAATTGCAGTTAATACTGCAATTACCAATTTTCGCATTATAGCATAATTTGTTAAAATAAATAAGAAAGTTGGTTAGTTATGAAAACTTTTGAAAAATCAAATAAATTAGATAATGTATGTTATGATATACGAGGCCCTGTTATGGACGAAGCCAACAGAATGATAGCAGAGGGTATAGATATACTAAAGTTAAATATAGGTAATCCTGCGGTTTTTGATTTTAGAGCACCACAATCTATTATAGATAAAATGTCTAATAGCCTTACCGATACAGAGGGCTATTCCGATTCTAAAGGCTTACTTTCTGCAAGAGAAGCTATTGTAAAATATTGTAAGAAAAAGGGCATAAACAATGTTACAGTAGATGATGTATATACAGGTAACGGTGTAAGCGAGCTTATTACTATGTCTATGCAAGGATTATTAAATAATGGCGATGAAATGCTTGTGCCTGCTCCTGATTATCCCTTGTGGACAGCCTCTGTTACACTTGCAGGTGGTAAGGCTGTGCATTATGTGTGTGACGAAAAATCTAATTGGTATCCTGACATTGAGGATATGCGTAGAAAAATAACAGATAAAACTAAGGGTATAGTAGTTATTAACCCAAACAATCCAACAGGTGCTTTATATCCTAAGGAGATTTTACAGCAAATAGTTGATTTAGCAAGAGAATTTGATTTGATTTTATTTGCAGACGAAATTTATGACAGACTTGTTTTAGACGGTAAAGAGCATATTGCATTAGCATCTCTTGCACCTGATTTAATGGTTGTAAGCTTTAACGGACTTTCAAAATCACATTTAATTGCAGGCTTCCGCTGTGGCTGGATGTGCCTTTGCGGTGATAAATCAAAATGTAAGGGATATATAGAGGGTATTAATCTGCTTTCTTCAATGCGACTATGTTCAAATGTTCCTGCACAGTCTTTAATAGAAACAGCCCTTGAATGTACAGAAGAAACAGAGCAATTGTTAAAACCAACTGGTCGTGTTTGTCAGCAGAGGGATTTTATCTACAAAGCTTTAAACGAAATAGATGGTGTTACAGCAACAAAACCAGAGGCGGCATTTTATATTTTCCCAAAGATTGACACCAAAAAGTTTAATGTAACAAACGACGAAAAAATGGTGCTTGATATTCTAAAACAAAAACATATTCTTCTAACCTGCGGTGGTGGCTTCCATTTGGAAACACCTGACCATTTCAGAATTGTATATCTTCCTCAATTAGATACTCTTGAAATGGCAGCTGATAGATTAAAAGACTTTTTCTCAAACTACAAGCAGAGTTAATTTTACAAAATAATACTATTTTCTAAAAATAAAACATATATTTTATTAATGTCACTACGAAAGGCGAATATATTATGGATAGCAGAATAAAAAATTTCTTTAACGGAATAAAAGGTAAAAAGATTGCTTTTTGCGGTATTGGTACCAGTAATTTGCCTTTAATTGAATTATTTGCAAAATATGGTGCTATAATTATCGCTTGCGACAGACGAAACAGAGAACAATTAGGAGAAAACGCAGATGTTGCAGAACGCTTTGGAGCAACACTAAGCTTAGGTGAAGATTATCTTAAAAACTTAGATGTAGATATAGTTTTTAGAACTCCAGGTATGCGTTACTATATGGACGAGCTTGTTGAAATGCGTAACAATGGTGTTATAGTTACATCAGAAATGGAACTATTTTTCGATTTATGCCCTTGTAAAATCTATGCAGTAACAGGAAGCGACGGTAAAACTACCACAACATCTATAATAGCAGAAATGCTAAAGGCACAAGGAAAAAATGTGCACTTAGGTGGTAATATAGGCACACCGTTGTTACCAATTATTGAAAATATAGACTATAACGATGTAGCAGTTGTAGAGCTTTCCAGCTTTCAGCTTATATCTATGCGTAAAGGCCCTGATGTTGCAGTGGTTACAAACCTTGCACCAAATCATTTGGATATACACAAGGATATGCAGGAGTATATAGACTCTAAGAAAAACCTAATATTACATCAAGGTGCATTTTCTAAAACCGTACTTAACAAAGACAACGAAATAACTAACAGCTTTACATCAGAATGTCGAGGCAGAGTTCTAAAATTTTCTCGTATGTCTAAGGTGGAAAATGGCGTATATTTGAATGATAATGGTGAAATAATAGTTGCTGATAATGGTGCAGAAACCGTTGTAATGAATATGACCGACATTAAAATTCCTGGTATGCACAATGTAGAAAATTATATGTCTGCCATTACAGCTGTGTGGGGCGATGTTGACCCTAAAAATATTGTAAAGGTTGCCAAAAACTTTGCAGGTGTTGAGCACAGAGCAGAATTTGTAAGAGAGCTTGATGGTGTAAAATATTACAACGATTCTATCGCATCAAGCCCAACTCGTACAGCATTAGGTACATTGTCATTGTATGATTTTAAAATTATACTTATTGCAGGTGGTTACGACAAAAAAATCCCTTACGATGATTTAGGTAGTGTTATTGTTGATAAGGTAAAAACTTTGATTTTAATGGGTGCAACAGGCCCTAAAATAGAGCAAGCTGTTCTTAATGCAAAAAATTATACTAAGGATAACCCTGTAATAATTAATGTAAACAATATGGAAGAAGCAGTTATTAAAGCAAGAGAAATAGCTGTAAAAGGCGATATTGTTTCAATGTCACCTGCAAGTGCAAGCTTTGATTTATATAAAAACTTCGACCAGCGTGGTAAGCATTTTAAAACACTGGTTAATGGTTTGAAGTAAGAAAAAAGGATTGACTAAATTGGAAAATATATTAACTAAATTATGTGCCTGTACAACTGTTTCAGGTAACGAATTGGAAAATTTTCAGCTTATAAAAAAGCTGTTGCCTGAAAATACATTACTTGAAAGTGATAACAATGGTAATATAGTTGCAACTTTAGGCAACAGCAATAGTGATAACATAATTTTACTTGATGCACATAACGACCAAATCGGCTTTATTGTAACCTATATTGATGAAAAGGGTTTTATAAAAGTTTCAAACTGTGGCGGTATAGACAGACGAGTTTTACTTGGCAGTGTTGTTACAGTAAAGGGTAAATACGATATAAAGGGTATAATCTGCTGTTTACCTCCTCATCTTTCAGACGGTGGCGAGGATAAAGCTCCCTCTGCCGATAGTATTTATATCGACACTGGTCTTTCAAAAGAAGATGTAACAGCCCTTGTAAGCCTAGGGGATAGAGTTGTAATAAACGCAACCCCTAAAAAGCTTTTAGGTACACGCTTTACAGGTGTAGGGCTAGATAATAAAGCAGGTGTAGCAACAATAATTAAAGTTGCACATTTATTATCAAATGAAGAATTAAATTGTTGCGTAAAGCTATTATTTAGCTGTCAGGAAGAAACAGGATTTTTAGGCAGTAAAACTGCGTCTTTCTCAATTTCTCCAAAGTGTGCTATTGTGGTTGATGTAAGCTTTGCAACACAGCCAAGTGTACCCTCAGAAAAATGCGGTGTAATGTCAAAAGGTCCAATGATTGGAATAGCTCCTATACTAAATAAAGATATTTTTGCTTATTTAAAAAACATTGCAGAAAATAATAATATACCTTACCAAATAGAGGTTATGAATAGTACAACAGGCACAAATGCAGATGCTATAACTATCTCTAAGGGTGGTGTGCCAACTGGCTTAGTAAGTATTCCTCTACGCAATATGCACACACAGGCAGAAGTAGTAGATATGCAGGATATAGATAATTCCGCACAATTAATTGCAACATTTATTAAAGAAAGAGGTGCGTTGTAATGGATAAAATATTGTTAGAAAAGCTTTGCAACGCAAACGGTATTTCTGGCGACGAGTGCAGAGTTAGAGATATTGTTATCTCCGAAATTCAAAACTCAGGTGCAGAATATAGTGTAGACAATATGGGCAATTTGCTTGTTTTCAAAAAAGGTAAGCAAACCCCTAGCAGAAAACTTTTAATATCTGCACATTTAGATGAAGTTGGCTTTATTGTTACAAACATAACATCCGACGGATATATTAAATTTAACCAAGTGGGCGGAATAGACAGACGAGTTATTTTAGGTAAGTCCGTTATTATTAATAACAGCGTAAATGGTGTTGTTACCGCTGCACCAATGCACCTT
>JAXJTR010000201.1:0-4366 GCA_036309465.1 Acutalibacteraceae bacterium | reverse complement strand
ATTATCTTAGAAATTTAGACGAAATCGACCACACAGAAATACCTGTTATAGATAAAAGTGCAAAATAATTAATTTACATATTTAATATTTCATTAAGCTCCCCCAATAAGAATTGTAACTGTTCTTATTGGGGGAGTTTTTTTGTTTGTTAAGTATTGATTTAATATGTATGTATAGCAAACTTTTATTTTTATATAAGCTTTTGTACTTACAAAAATACTGATGTTAATATCTGTTTAGATGATTTAGTAGATGATTCAGCAAAATCTGCTTAAAAGCAGGACAACCATACAGGCAAGCTGTTGTTTATCAAGATTAATGAGAAAATGCCGAGTAAATTTAGCTATAGTGTGTCTACGGTTTAAATAGGTATTAGCATAAAATTTACTATAACTATACCTTTTGACTGCCATTGACTGTTATGTTTTATCTTGTTTTGAAATTGCCAAAACTATAGACATAGAGCCTTTATAATTAATGCTCAGTATTACACATAAAATTCTTGTTTAGAGCTACCCTGCTATTGATACAGAGCCTAAAATTCTTATTTAAGCTTTACCCCACTATTTACATAAGAGCCTATTACTTTAACAAGATAATACCGCCCACAAATAATCATTTTAGGATTACCCCACTATTAGCATAAACTCTATAATAATACCCACACCACAAACAAAACCCCAACTACCTACACAAGTAAGTAGTTGGGGAAAATACTTTTTATAGTGATTTATTATTTGGTGATTATAGCTTTTCGATTGTTAAGCCACCTGTTGTTTTGTTAAATGTGAACTTATACTTACCGCCTGAAGCAATTAGTGTTACAGGTGTTGAGTATGTTGTCGTTAGTGTTTTTGAACCACTGTCGCTAATCTTTAAGCCAGCTGTGTAGATCTTACCATAATTATAAACCTTAAATGAGTAAGTACCCTCAGCAAGTGTTACTGTACCTACTGCAGCAGCATTCTTACCGCTGTTATCATCTAGTTTTAGAGAGAAGTCACCTGAAATGTGAACATCGTTTGTAGCCTCTGTCTTTGGAGGAGCATAGTTGATTTGTAGCTTGTTAGTTTCTGTAAATAGTGTAAATGTATATGTACCACCTGTTGCTACTAGAGAAACACTTGAAGAGAACTTATTGCTGAATGATAGAGAACCTGATGTTTTATCGTTTACAGTCTTACCATAACCAAAAGCAACATTGTTGATAGAAAGCTTTAGCTTATATGTACCCTTCTCTAGCTGAACAACGCCTACTGCAACTGGCTTATCCTTTACAGGAGATAGTACAGTATGAAGGTCGCCTGTTAGGTAATACTTAGGAAGATCAGCTGTACGCTTAATTACAAGTGTGTTAGTAGCTACATTTACCTGGAAGTTGTAAACACCACCTGTAGCCTTTAGAGTTACAAAGCTACTGAAAGTTGACTTAAATGTTAGGCCTGATGTGCTATCTGTAATTGTTTTGCTATAACCAAGTAGTGTACCATAGTTATTTAGCTTAATCTTATATTCGCCAGGCTGTAGTGGCATATCAGCAGACATTCTGTCGGCACTAATTTTGTTAAGCTTTAGATCAATGTCACCTGTTACATAGTAACCGTCAGTTTTAACAGGGGTAGTAGAAATAACCTTATACTTCTGAACAAAGTTTTCGCTACCGATATCAACAGTCTGAATATCGTCATTTGTTACGTCTGCTAATTCTGTATAAACAGAACCTGTACCGCTTGTCTTAGCCTTTAGCTGAATACAGAATAGCTTTGTTGTTTTACCCTCTAGGCCTAGAGAACCCATTGGGATAGAGTCCATAATTGTAACCTTACCTGTCTGGTTTAAGTTACTTATAACAGAATTACCACCAGGTAGAGAAACTGCTGTTGTTGATGCACCTGTTGCATAATCGAACTGTGCGTTACCACAAGCAACACCCTTTTTATTTGCGAAATCCTTATTTACTTCAAAAATTTTGCTATCAAAATGAACATCAACTAGCCAAGCAACGATAGGTGTTGCATTAGCGTCTTTTACTGTAAGCTCAACCCAGTAGTTTACAAGGTCGCCTTGATTTACAGAAATTTTTGCAGTTGGTGTTGTTGGAAGTTCAATACCGTCTAAAATAACTGCTTTTGCATTTGCCTGTCCTGCTACCATAAAAGCAGACAATAGTATAATCATTGTCAATGCCATAGCAAGAGCTTTTTTTGAATAGTTTTGTAAGATTGTCATAAAATGTTACTCCCTTTCTTTTTAGATTTATTATCCTATGAACATTAATTATTATATTACATTATTTTCCTTAAACTGTCTACAAATAAAATATATGAATTATTCGTATTATTTTTGTACAACTGTTCTTAATGTTTAGTAAATGTGCACATTAATTAACATATATTTTTGAACATATACTTTATCACGCAAATTATTTATTAATATTATTGTTTTTGTGTAAATAATATTATATTAAATATTTATCCTTTAGATGTAGTTATTCAGAAAAACAACTTTAATTTTAACAGTGAGGTGCTTTGACAAAAATATATATTTTATTGTAAAAATATCTTTAACTTATATTAGATTTTATTACCATATTCCTAAAATTTTTTGCATTAATAAACTTACCGTTGCAATGCCTACCCAACAGCACAACCCCATAAAGATAGGTTTGCCACCTGTTTTTATAAGCTTTACTATATTTGTGTTAAGCCCTATAGCCGACATTGCCATAATAATAAAGAATTTACTTAATTGCTTTAACACAGAAAACAACTGTGTGGTATACACACCTATTGACTCAGGCAGAAATGCTGAACAAAGGGTAGTTATAACAGAGGCAACTATAAAATAAATAATAAAAAATGGGAATATCTTTTTAATATTCACTTTAACCCCTGCACCATTATTTTCTTTTTTAGCATTTTTAGAACGCACCAAAGCAAGCACAAAGGTTATTGGAATAATTGCAAGAGTTCTTGTTAGCTTTACTATAGTTGCTTGGTCAAGCACCTGTGAACCTGTGCCATAAATGCTGTCCCAAGAAGATGCCGCCGCTGTTACAGAAGATGTATCGTTAATAGCTGTACCTGCAAAAAGTGCAAAGCCTTGATTAGAAAGCCCTAATAATCCACCAAGTGCAGGGAAAATTATTGCCGCTATAACATTAAATAAAAATATTACCGAAATAGACTGTGCTATCTCCTCATCGTCTGCATCTATAACAGGTGCTGTAGCCGCAATAGCAGAACCTCCGCAGATAGACGAGCCTACACCCACCAATATAGAAGTTTTTGCAGGGGCTTTTATAACCTTATGAATAATAAAGGCAATTACCAAAGATGTTGTAATTGTAGAGATTATTATAGGTAAAGATTTTACCCCTGTATTTAATATGGTGGTTAAATTTAGTCCAAAACCAAGCAAAATAACCGCATATTGTAAAATCTTTTTTGCTGTAAAGGTTATGCCCGACTGCAAATTGCTTTTATCTTTAATAAACATAGTAATAATCATACCAAATAAAATAGCAAAAACAGGGCCACCAATAATCGAGCCAACCACCGGTATAATTTTACTAAATGTATCAGCCAAAACAGCTATAGCAAAGCATAGTGTTACCCCAAGCCAATTAGTTTTAACAAAATCGGTAAATGTCTTTTTATTACTCATAAAAATTTTCTCCATTCTGGTACAAGTAGTACAAAATAATTTTTTAGGATTATAAATGAAACCCAATTTGATATATTTAAGTTTACAATACCATAACAAATGTGTCAATGCCCCATTTGTTAACACATATACTTCAAATCTAAATTGACAAATTCTTGTATTAATATATAATATCTACATATGGTATCATTAAATAGATTAGGACGTTATATATGAATAAGCAACAGAAAATACCAAAGATTATACATTATTGTTGGTTTGGTAGGGGGGCAATACCCGAGGTTGTTGATAAATGTATTGCAACATGGAGGGAAAAGTGCCCTGACTATGAAATCAAGCTATGGAATGAAGATAATTTTAATGTAGATTTATTAAAGTTTACAAGCGATGCATATAAGCAAAAGAAATTCGCCTTTGTTTCTGATGTAGCTAGACTGTGGGCTGTATACAATTATGGAGGAATATACCTTGATGTAGATGTATTATTAAGAGCTCCTTTAGATGAATGGTTAAACTATGATACTGTATTTATAGGCGAAGACACCCAATGCATTAACACAGGATTAGGATTTGCCGCAGTAAAAAATAATAAAATAGTTAAAGCTATGTTAGATGATTATAATGACAGAGAATTTGTTATGAAGCCTTGTACTATACTAAATACAAAAATATTTATTAATTTATATCATGAAATTGAATT
>JAXJTR010000200.1:0-13572 GCA_036309465.1 Acutalibacteraceae bacterium | reverse complement strand
TTGTAGTAAGCTGTGTTGCTTATACCTAATTGCTTTTGTATTGCCTTTTTAGTTGGGAACGCACCTGTTCCGTTACCAGCAAGAGCATAGAAGTATGCCATTAAGCCTTTAGCCTTTGCTGTAAGATTAGGGTTAATCATAACAGACTTAGGAATTATTCCATAGCCAAGTGATTTTATTTCTTTTTCTGTTGCTAATGATGATGGGTTATCGTTAATAACATACTGATTTCTGTTGAGGAAACCTTTACTTTTCTTGATAATTATGTAGTTCAACTCTACAAGCTTGTTAAAATGCTCATAATAAGTGTTTTTAGCGATTTTTAATTCACTTAGTATTCTAGCTCGGCTAGGGAAAACAATGCCCTTAGAGCCTGTGTATGAGCATAAATAGGCATAGATAGCCTTTGCTGTTAATGATAGTCTTTCATCTGTCATTACTGCCTTGTAAACTATTCCATAGCCATTCTTTAATATATCGTCATTTTTTCTATACATAATAAAATTCCTTTCTAGTTTTGAAAACAAAAAGAGCTATGCACGAAATAAATCTTGCATAGCTCTTTTGTGTGATTATATAAATATTTAGAATAAATCCTGTGATAGTGATTTTTTATTTGTATCTTCTATTATCTGTCTTATTGGAGTTCCGTATTTACTTCGTGTTGCTTCAAGTAAAGACGTTCTTGTAGCGTAGCTTACCTGTTTTAATGAGGTTGTTTCCATTACGTATTTATCATTCTCAAGATTAATACCCCAGTAAGGAGAACGTCTGAGTCTAGTTTTGAATGATGCCATACCTGTTTTACTAAACACGAAATTGTATTTAGGCATTCGCCTTATTTCATCCTCTGACATAAGAGGTTTACCGTGCATTTGGTAGCTTGTGCTGTTTGAATGTTTTGCACCTCTTGATACAGAGCCTACTTGAACAGTTTGAGTTCCTAACATTTGAGATAAATCCTTGGCTGATGATGATAACGGAGTAAGTCCACCAAACAGAACATTCTGACAACACTCCTGAATGATTTTTGATTCTTCTCTGCCGTAATTTCTATCAAACTGTGATAATGATTGAATCATTGGCACTTGTAATATACCTCGGCTACGACCAGCTGAGAACATCTGTGAAGCTGCCTCGATTTTAGGAATTGTACCTACCTCATCAAGAAAAAAGTATGTACGCTTATCGAGCCTGTTATTATGGTTATTTGCATATTCGATACACTCGTTATAGAACTGGTTAATGAAAAGAGAAACCATAAAGTGCTTAGTTGTATCGTTTTCGGGGAACACAAGAAAAACGCTTGTCTTATTCTGACAGTAATATTCTGCATCTATTTTGGAATCGAAGCAGATAATCTGTTCAAGCTCAGAGTCGATGAACGATAACAAACGGCTCATTGCAGTAGTCATAACACTTGACATCTGCTGTTGTGGTGCAGATAATGCCGAGCCGGCAAACCATTTAGCCTTGTGTGTATCGGGTATCATCTTCATTAATTTATGAAAGTAATTCTTTGGCTTTTGTTGCTTATCGTCTTTGTTTTTAGGAACTGTATCAGGATCAATCTCCATAAGCTCATTAATCAGCTTAAAAACACTTACTATATGTCGCTCTGAATTAGGGCATAGCTCTGACACGAGAAGTATTACTGATGTTATCAAGCCCTCGGCGGCATCATAGAAGTATGCGTTTTGTCCACCACCGTGTCCCTCAAAGCCTTTACCATTAATGATTGTTTTTGAAATAATCTTTGCATAGCGTTCTGCTCTTGCCTGATAAGCAATATTGCCTGTGCTTGCATATAAATCCATATACTTGTTGGTGAGTTGCAAAAGGTTGTAATTGTGTGATTTAAGGGCATTACGCAAATCTATGATGTAGCTTTGATAACCATAATATTTTTCAGAGATAAGTGCATAGTCACGAAAAACATCACCCTTTGTATCAGTTGTAAAGAAGCTCATACCTGTGGCACAGCAATACTCAAGGTTAGGATAAAGAAAAGCAGTGGTTTTACCACCACCTGTTGTAGATATGAGCAAGGTATGAGAATCTGTACAATCCACCCTACATCGAATTTTCTTCTTACTGTATTTGTTATATGCTACTGAATTATCTGTTCTATCATCTCTATTCGTTTTATCATCCCATAGTCCAGATATTATTAAGCCCTCATATTTAGGTAAATCCTCGCCTTTTCGCCACTTGTCAGAGGTGTAATTAACCAATGTGAAACTTTCGGCTATCTCCTTTGAGGTTGCCCATCGTGATGTACCGTATTGACCATCTCCTGTTGGTTTAGCTTTAATATTTTTTAAAGTACCACCCTTTTTGTCAGCCATATATATAACCAGTAAAACAGCAAGAGCTATTACTGTAAAAATTATGATTGAATTTGTATCCATTATCGAAAACTCCCCTTTAAATCATCATTAAAATCCTTTGATATAGGTGTATGCACCTGTGTTACATAGCCTTTATTACGGTAATATTCGCTATATTTCTGTGCTGTTATCTGTCCGTGATTTTCGTCAGGTGTTCCGTCTGTTTTTACAGCATTATAGTCATTGTCAAAACAAAAGACTATCTCCTTGATATAGGGATAGTCTTTTAAAAATCTGTCTATTGGTTGTTTCGATAATCCACAACAGGTAACATAGTTATTATTTGTAAATGTATTTTGATGAAACATAGTTATGTATGACAGCATATCTATTGGTGACTCAAAGGCATATAGTGTATTTGAGTTGCACGAATGATAATTAAATGAATAGCTTTTGTTTGAATTACGGATTTCTTTCTTAAATCGCAACTTATCAAGCGTGCCAACTAATGCAATGTGCTTTGGTTTATGATGTTTATCGTAACCTACAAATACTATATTGTGGTGGTCTGATGACTCGTATATCAGCTTGGATTTTATGAAATATGTCAGCACGTTAATATTAATCTTTCTTGTTTTGCACAGATAGGCAATACACCTATTACAGTTATCATTTTTAGGTGGCAGAAATAATTTCTCATCCTGTTCAACCTTTCTTTCAAGCGTTTTTTCGCTTCTGTGATATGAAATAGGCTTGCCATCAAGCAGAGTAAGAACAGCATCGGGAAAGGAGAGGTTATAGAAGGTGCATACAAAGTCTATTGCTGTTCCACCCTCATTAGTTGAATGACGATACCAAATATGACCACGAAATTTTACACTGTCGTGCTTTTCCCACATCCATTCTGTTCCCGAAGTTTTAACCTTTTCTCCACGAGCTTCTAAAAACTCTTTAATACTTTTGTGTGCCGCTTGGTATATTTCTTCCTCTGTAAATTTTACAAAACTTGACATTACTTTAACTCCTTAATACATATTAAAATTATTGCTGTTGTTTTCTTTTATTGTATGGCTGTGTTTAGCCTTATGCTTTTTACGCTTTTTCTGAGCCTTTGAGTCAATCCTATTATAATTATTTATACGCTCACTCATATCATTATCTATTGACATTGAAACTAATCTGCATAATCCAGAAAGACAGTTACCTATTTCAGATAGAAACCTTCCTACATTAGGATGTGGCTTTCTTGGATTTTGCAATTTATCTAGTTGTTCTTTTGCGAATGGATGATTTCCTTCGTGTGCCTTTTTAAAACAGAAAATAGCTTTTTCTCTATCATATACACCAAAGGAACGACTTGAGTATATTTTTCCTAACTGGTAATAAGCATTAGGATTATTCTCTTTTGCTGAAATTTCAAAGTTTGAGATAGCATTTTGAACATCAAAGTATGGACTATCTCTTGAAATACAGAGCCTACCTATTTGATAGTTTGCTAAATGGTTGCTATGAGCTGATGATATATATAAATGCTCCATAGCCTTGTCGGGATTATAAAACTCACTGTTTTTATCAGCAAAAATCTTACCTAGCTTATAGTCAGCAAAGTGATTGCCTTGATTTGCTGACATCTGCAGATTAGGAATTGCTTTGTTTAGGTCGTAAAACTGACTATCCTTGTCAGCGTAAATCTTACCTAGCGTATAATTAGCAAAGTGATTTCCCTGTTCTGCAGAAATCTGTAGATTAGATATTGCTTTGTTTAGATCATAGAATTGACTATCCTTGTCAGCGTAAATTTCACCTAGCTTGTAATTAGCAAAGTGATTTCCTTGTTGTGCTGAAATATGTAGATTAGAAATCGCTTTGTTTAGGTCATAAAACTGGCTATCCTTGTCAGCGTAAATCTTGCCTAGCTGGTAATTAGCAAAGTGGTTGCCCTGTTCTGCTGACATCTGCAGATTAGATATTGCTTTGTTTAGGTCGTAGAATTGACTATCCTTGTCAGCGTAAATCTTGCCTAGCGTATAATTAGCAAAGTGGTTGCCTTGTTCTGCTGAAATCTGCAGATTAGGTATTGCTTTGTTAAGGTCATAGAATTGACTATCCTTGTCAGCGTAAATCTTGCCTAGCTTGTAGTTAGCAAAGTGGTTGCCCTGTTCTGCTGAAATCTGCAGATTAGATATAGCTTTGTTTAGGTCGTAAAACTTACCATTTGGATCAGAATAAATTTTTCCTAACTGATAATTCGCAAAGTGATTACCGATTTTTGCTGATTGCTCCAAGCATTTAACTGCTTTATTTATATCAAAATATTTGCTGTTTTCATCAGCATATATAGCACCTAATTTTTGGTAAGCTATGGCATTATCCTTTTTAGCTGATTTAGTAAGCCATTCAACAGCCTTATCCTCATTTTGTGCTACACCCTGTCCTTTAGCATACATTGTGCCTATGGTAAGCTCGGTAGACTTGTTTTCCATTTCTTTCTCTGCTTTTAAGTAAAGCTCTAAAGCCTTTTGATAACAGCCATTTGCTTGCTCCTTGCCAATATCATTCGTTTTAAATTTTTCCGTTTCTAGCAGTTGTCCCATTTTGTAATGTGCATCTGCAAGGTCTGCTTTTGTTGCTGAATTAAAATAATTTCTAAATGCAAGCTCATAATCAACATTTGTTCCTAAACCTTTTTCATACATCAATGCAATTTTGTATGAAGCCTGAGCCTGTGTAAATTCACTACGAGATGTCATAGCTTCGGTGTAGTATTCTTTTGCTCTCTCGTAATCAATATCTTTACCTAATCCATACATTGATATATTACCAAGATATATTTTTGAATAAGGGATTTTTTCTTGTGATGCTGAAAAGTACATTTCTGCTTTTTGGTAATCTTGAGGTACACCTAAGCCTTTGTAGTACATTGTTCCTAGAGTATAGAGTACTTTGCAAGTATCATAATCAATATTTGGTATAGGTATGTTGTAATTAAAGCTTTCAAACATTTCATTTGGTAGCTCACTTAACAACAAATCGTGTGCTTTAAGAAAGTAGTTATTGCTGATTTCAGTATCAGCTTCTACTCCAACACCATTGTAATATATTTTTCCTAGCTCATAATTAGCATAAGCATTATTCTGATTAGCTGATATAACAAGATAGCGTTGAGCAAGCTCATAGTTTTTCTGAATATTATGCTTAGAATTGCCGTAAAGGTATTGCAGTCCAAGCTCGTATGATGCTTTAGGGTCTGATAGAGCATTATGTTCAAGCTTAGCAAAGTCATCAGCAAGTAGAAAATCGGGCATTAAAAGCTCTTTATCTGCTGTAAAATCAGCATTTTTATCATCTGATAACTGCTCATCCGTGACTTCATCGAGAGTATCATCTATGTTTTCTTTAAAGTCTGGCTGGTCGTTATCTGAGATAGTTTCTTCTATTTCAAAATCATCATCTATATTGTTTGAAATATTTGTTTCTTCAATTTCATAATCAATCACTATATCTGCTTGAATATCCTTATTTATCTCATATGTATCCTTATCAGAAATTTCTGCTTGAAGCTCTCTAGCTTTTTTAAGCAGAGAATTTTTAAGAAATTTGAAATTATCATTTTGTTCTATTGGTGTTTTATATTCTGGTGATTCGTTATATGTTCCAAGAATTTTCTCCTGTTCTATACACCACATATCGTAAAGCCTTGACATATCAGGAGATTTCTCTGTTAATGCTTTGAGTATATCATCTACTAATTCCTTAACCTCTTTAGGCTGATACTTGTAGTAATATTTACCTGTATCAGGCATTTTATTTGCAAGGGTGTACATACTGTTTTGTAAATAATCAAGTGTAGCATTATCATACTGTGACAATGGGTTTTGGTTGATTTTATCTACTAACTGTGACATTTCGTCTTTAATTTGGTTTCTGTATTCCGTTTGATTTACAAATGAGTGCTTTAAATCATCTTTAAATATTTCATTTGCGAATTTAGATTTTATCTTCTTAATTCCGTCTGCATTTATATAACCCTCTTTAGGGTCGTTACTATATATAAAAAGGTGGATATGTGGGTGATGTCCTGTGTTGTGCATACCTGCATACCACCTTAAATTTTCAAGTTTAATATTATTAGCCTTTGCAATGGTGTCAATTTCACTGCGTACCAATTGCTTCCACGGTGCTTGAGAGGAATAACCAAGTCTGTCGGCATCTTCTCTGCGTAGTGAAATAACGTGTGTCCATATACGACCTTTGTGGTTTGATAGCTCTTCCATTGCTTTTTCTAAATCTACATTATCTTCAGAAGAAAAAAGTCCGTGCTGTTGACTTTTTTCAATATCAACAGACGGACGAGTGCCAACATAGCTTACTAGGTCTGAAACAGCTTCATCAAGATATATTCCATTATCGAGCAGTATCATTTCAGATAATCTTGTTATAAGCTCAGAAGCATTTGCTTTTGTTGGATTTGCAATGTAGTCTTTGTATTCGTGTGTATTTTCGTAATCCTTACATTGGTTCATAAGGGCTTGAAGTGTTTCTTTTTGTCTATCGGTTGATTCTCCAATCATTAGTGAGGTGTCGTTATTATTTAAAGAAACTGATTCTCTAGTGCCAACATAGTGTACTAAATCAGCTGTTTGTGATTTTGTTAAAATCTTTTTATCCTTTGGCTGTTCTCCAGCTTGTGCAACTCTGAAATATCTGCTGTTAAGTATTATGTTGGCACCCATTATATTACCTCCGATTTATTCGCCATTGGCGGCATCAAGTATGTTTATAGAACCGTGCGACTGCTTTACGCTGTCAACTGATGTTTTTCTCAGCTTGTCATAAGCCTCTTTAGAAATGCTTAAATCGCTTGCAAGAAGTCGTGTAAGCATATCCATTTCTACTGCTGATTTAAATTGTAGCTTTGACATTCTGTCAGATAGTATCTTTATTTCTGAACTCATTTTATTACCGTATATATCACAAAGATAATCTTGATTAAGAGCATTTGTGAGATATGAAAAATAGAAATTAATTGCATTTTCTAAGGCTGTGTTTCTTGAAGTAGATTCAAGAATTTTACAGATTACATCTAACTTTTTAAATGTAGATTTTGGCAATACCATAGTTGTTTTTAATCGTTGATATTGGCTAACTGTTTTGTCGGTAAGCTTATCGTTATTAAAATATTCAGCCATTGTTTATCCTCCTATTCCTCTAAAATACTTTGGTTTACATAATTACTTATAGGGTAATATCCTACAATACATTCGCTATTGTACTCATATTCTCTTGTAGCAACACTGCTTTTATTCCAAATCATTCCTCCATCACCTACAACCATAGTTATTGTAGTACCCTCAACCTTTGTTACTATTCCCATTTGGTCGGTAGTTGAGTTTTCACAATCTCTATTCAAAAAGATTATATCACCAGGGAATGGTATATACTTATTTCCGTAGGCATAGCCGTCTTGGAATTTTCCAGTTTTACGGCACTCGCTAAGGGCAACATTTCTGTCGGTGTACTTTTTATAATAGCCATTTCTTACATAGCCTTTTCTGTCACAGCAATACGATACAAAGGTTGAGTCCCATTCGCCTGTGATTAATGCGTATATCTCGTATGTTGTGTATCTGTTACCAACCTGTGAAGAAGCGTAATTGGCAAGCTCTTGAGCGTTATTTTTAAGGTCAATCTTATTTGCTGTTGTTACTATTTTTATACGCATATCTAAGCCTATTTCTATTCCAAACTTTTCTTCTACATTTCTAAAGAACTCTTCATCATTAAGTACAGCAGTAAATGTATCTTTGGAGTCATCATAGTAAAAGGCACTGTTAAGAATTTTTTCTACTGCCTCTGTTCTGCCTACTCTGTCACCCTCATATTCTGCCAGCATAAGCTCAATATATGTAGCATACATAATCTTTTCTTTATACGAGCCTGTTTCTAGCTTAGGTAATATTTCAATAACAAGTGCTGGTCTGAAATATTTGATTACCTCTTGAATTGAAATTTGAGTAGCCTTGTAGCCACACATACTACAACTAAAGGTTGATATAACCACCATAAAAATGATAATTCCTATTGAGAGATTTTTTCCTTTTTTAGACATCAGGAACATTTTTACTGCAGTAGACATTATTTACCTCCTGCAGTACCAAATAGCTTTTCTTTATATGGTGGAGCTACTACCTTAAGGTGATAACGCTCTAAGCCACACATATACAGACAATGACCCTGATTAGGATATTTGATTATGTTGTACTCACTTTCATTTATACCCATAAACTTTATATATTCGTCTTTGTTTATATCACCGGGGAAGAATAAAAATTTATGTGTTGGTGTTGATACAATAGGCTTTGTAAAGCTAATAATTGCAGGGTCACAAAAATCCTCTGGATTTTGGCTTGCAATAACAACATTGCTGTTGCGTTTACGACCACGCTTAACAAATGAGCGAACATAGGACAAGGCTATTGTATTTTTAAGAAATTCGTGGAACTCGTCAAAGATAGTTACACATTCACCCTCAGTTAAGAATTTATGGCTCATATATGACAGAATGTTAAAGAACATTGCGTTTTTCAGGCTTTCGTTAGTTTCTAGCATTTCTTTTACATTGAATACAATATGATCTGAGTTAGGTATATTTGTGTGACCGTTAAAGAATATAGATTCTGAACCCACACAAATACTATGCAAAGATAGTGACAATGCACGCAACATATCCTGTGTGTATAAGCTTTTAGGATCGTAATTTTCAAATTCTTCAACAATCAGCTGATGTAAATCGCTTAGAATAGGATAATCGGTAGAACTCAAGGTTTCAAAATTAGTAGTATCATCTATACCAAACTTGTTATATAACTTGCTTAAAAGTATTTCCAAAGTATCCAATTCATTTGAAGATATTTCAGGCTTATACGAACCGAAAAAGTCACGCAGAAAAGCTATATGCTGGCTTAGTCTGCTGTTTTTCAGAAAAGCAACAGGGACAGTTTCATTATCATTTTCAATATAGGTAGCTTTATCATCATTGCTGTTGTCTGTCCATAATTTAGGCTCAAGAACGTTGATGATAAATTCACCCGACATCATATTCATAACAGTACCACCAAGATTTCTTGTTAAATCCTCGTACTCGTTTTCTGGGTCGCATATGTATAGCTTTTTTCCTGCTTGTCTGAAAATACATTCAATTATTTTGCACAGATATGATTTACCTTGACCTGAGTTACCTAAAACCAGAATATGTCCGTTTGTTTTATCACTTGCTCTTAAATCAAAATTAACAAGTATGTTACTGCCATTATTATCTCTGCCTATATAGAAACCGTTTGGATCGGCTTTACCAGAATATGAGAATGGATATAGGTTAGCAACTGATGAAGCTGGTAGTACACGCTCGAACTGCGAAAAGAATTTATTTCTTCCGAAAGGCTGTACACTCTGAAAGCCTTCCTTTTGTCGTAGCTTAAGCTCGTCATAAACCATCTTTTGCTGATTTAACGAAGCTCGCACTTCCTCTTGTATATCCTCAAGCTTTTTCTTGTTGTAAGCTGTCATTTCGATATATATACAGCAGTGTAAAAGTGGTTCTTTGTTTTTGTGCATACGCTTTACTATTGACTGTATATCGTTTATGTTTTCTTCTGCCTCTGTATTATCCTTAAGCTTAGAAGAATTGTTACGCTTGAGCTTATTTCTTTTCTCTGCTTTACTGATGTAGGTGTTTTCATCAATCTTAGTAACTTCACGGATATAGATGTGAAGTGTAACACCATCCATCTCGCCAAGCTCTCTGAACAGTGCAAGCTGTTTTGTAACTGTGGGATAGGCTCTTATTGCCCATACACAACGGTAAGATGTTCCTAAGATGTAGTTGTTATTTAAGAACCTAACCATAGAGGGAGCAATAACATCAAGGAACGGCTTTATTTCTTCATTCAATTTTAGTTTTCTGTCTTCATCTGTGTTTTTATTTCCGTTCCTTTTCTTTTTAGGCTTAGAGGATTTCTTAAGCTTATTTTTTCGTCCAAAACCCATATTTATCACTCCTCATATAAGTATTTTAGTCCGTCATAATCGCTGTAATCCTCATTAAGTGGACTATCATAGTAATTTGCTAATATTCGTTTATAGTCTTCTTTGTCTGCTTCTTTAACAACAAATCCACCATCAGATAGCTGTTGCATAGCTCTCCTAACTGCTGATTTCATAGAATCAATTGTTGCATTTTTAGGAAAAGTGAGTTGAAGAAAAAATTCTCTGTTAGTAGCCATATTTACACGAATTTCGTTAAGAAATTCTATATCCTTAAAGTCAAGCTCTCTGAGAACAGAGTTTTCTTCTGCATTACCTATTTCACTTAGATAGGTTATATTATCATCATAATTCTGTGTGCTATTAACACATAACAACTCTATATCAGGCACTGCTTTCTCAACATTAGTCAGTGCTACTATTTTAGATATAATTATTTCGTCACTTAAAACACAAAGGTTAGAAGGCTCTATTATAATGGCAACCTTTTTCTTGCCATTATAAAGCTGGAGGTAGTCATCTTTAATAGATGCTACCTCCATTAGTTGCCTTGTGCTTTGTAGTTTTCTTGACTTTTTCTTTTTATCAAAAAAACTCATTGCTTTAATCAATCCTCCAAAAAAATATCTGTTGACCCAAAAGAGCATAGTTTATAAGTATCTTCATATACTCATAAACCGAATAATCAGAGTTTGTAAGTCTAACTGTAAAAAACGCAAATACAGCCGTCATTACAAGTGGTATGTAAAGTGATGTCCAGATAAACAGTAAACTTGAAGCTACTGCTGAACAAAATACAATCGCCGCATCTCTTGCTTTCCAGCACAAAATAGTTGCATCCTGATTTAGGTTTTCAGGATAGTAATATTCTTCCATAAGATTATCCTTTCATAAATTTGTTAATCCTTTATACTAATCTTCTTACTGAAGATATTGTTGTGCTTGCTGTCATTAAACCTCTGCTGAAATTCGATCTAACAGAGGTATCTAAGCTAAAGTGTTGTGCAACTCTTTGAACAAGTGTTGCAGAGAATATTGTACCCAGACCACAAAGGTAAGTAACATAGCTAGTACCGGTTGTCCATATAAAGAAGCCTGTGACTAACAATAAATTTTGCATAAAGTGAGTAAAGCATAGACCAATAACTTGCTTGCACCAGCCTACTGCTGAATCTGTATATCCTCTAGGTATAGAAAAAGCGTGAAAAGAACCTATAATAATTAGAATAAGTAATGAGCCTGCTCTTGATAAATTATCCAGTATGATTTTAAAGCCAAAAACGACAACAATAATCAAAGAAATTGCAACAACCCAAAAAGGTGTAGACATAAGAGCATTTATTTCACTTTCCCATAAAACCATAAATGCCTCTACAAAGTTATGACTGGAATTTACTGTGTCATATATTCCACCAGACATAGCAGACGACATATTTGTTGTTAATGAACCCACAAAAACAATCAGATCTATTGACACACTAGCAAAACAGCTACAAAAAACGACACCTTTTGCAGTGTTAAACGCAAGATTAATCCAACTTGCTCCACCGTCTTGTGCTTCAATAGTGTATTCAAGAAATGCTATTATAAAGCCAGCTATAAACAAAGCCCAGCCAAGTGCTCTAAACGCAAATACAATTTCATATATAAAAGATTGATTAAAAAGATTAACAACTGTTAAATTAAATAAATTTAGAACTATGGCAAAACCACCATTTATAAGCTCTGAAAGATAGGATTCACCTGCTGAAAAGAACCAATCCATACATCATCATCCTTTTAGCCGGCAAGCATAGTCCACATCCAAGTAGATGCAGTAGCTGAAACTATTAAGCCTACTATTACCAATACAAACGGTGCATAATTTATTTCTGTACCCTCTCTGTACTGATGGTAAACTGTTACAATCTTTATTACTAAAACAACAACTAAAACTACTGAAATAAGGGAAAGAACGGCTGCAGCGATACTTTTGATATTATTTATAACATCTTGTATGGCAGTGGTAATAGGTGTTGCAATATCAATAGCACCAGCTGATATAGTTGAAATCATAGCAAGCAATACGATTACTGACATTACTATAAGAACCTTACTTATTTTGCTTACTCTGTTTGTTGATTTTTTTGTTAGTTTATTCATTTTAAAATCCTCCTAAATTTAATTAAGAAACGATTACCGTACACTGTAATGTAACATTGTAACCCTTTGGTTTTGCATAAACGGTTGTAGTACCTCTACTTTTACCAATAACTGTAACTGTATTGAAATCTGCAGATGAGAAATTAATCACCTTGTTGTTATCTAAGCTCCAATCTACACCACTTGAAGAAAGTCCAGCAGGGAATATTACTTCTATTGATGATGAAGAATTTAACGGTACATAGATAACATTTTGTGACAATGTAATATCGTTTTCTGTGTATGTAGGAACATATACCGTTGCTGGTTCTACATTCTCAATAGGTGGTTGATATTGATTTTGAACAGGCTGATTAGGCACAGACTGATTACCATATTCATAGATAATAATGCTTTGTGGTGGCTGTGTAGGAGCAACCTGAACTATTACTATTTCTGTTGCTTGTTCTTTTTCCTCTGCTTTATCAGTAGATTTTTCCGTTTTTTCTTCAGTTGGTTTTTCAGTAGGTGGTTCTGTGGTTTTTTCGGTGACTTTTTCTGTAACCTTTTCTGTTGATTTCTGAGTAGCTGTTTGAGGTACTGTGGTGTCATCAGCAACCACTTCATTTGAAGTAGTTGCTGATGTTTCTGCTCCTGTTGCAGATGTAGCGTTAATCAGTGCATTTTCAGTGCCTTTTATTTTAAATTCTGCAAATAAGAATATTCCACCTATTATCAGAATAATTGATGCACCTATAATATATGGTATAGGTTTAAACTCCCTTTCATCATTATTTTTCATTTTTCTCAGTTTTCCTCTTGCACACAGCAATAACAAATAATGAAAGAACACTAACAGCACTAGCTAATAAGGCATACATTTTTGTTATATCACCTGTTGATACTGTATCACTGGTAATATCAGTTGAAATTTTGCCTCCTGTTATATTTGTAGTTGTTGTAGATGGTTCTGTTGCAGTTGTTATCTTGTCAGGTGTATCAAATGTAACTGTCTGACCCTTATCGTTAATGTCAGCGTGTACTGCTATCTCAAGGTTGTTGAAATATAAAGTTTCAA
>JAXJTR010000199.1:0-3524 GCA_036309465.1 Acutalibacteraceae bacterium | reverse complement strand
GATTAATTACAGCGATAAGCTTACTCAGATTATTGCAAGTAACGACATAAAAAGTGTTTGCGTTGTTCGTATGGAAGTGCCTTGTTGTGCTGGCATTGAAAACGCTGTAAAATCTGCTTTACAGGCAAGCGGAAAGTTTATTCCTTGGAGAATTGTTACTATTACTACTGACGGAAGAATTATTGAATAAATTAAACAATTATATAAAAGAGCAAGTCAACATAAATTAAACATTTCTGTTGACTTGCTCTTATCCTTGTGTTATATTGAAAATATAGAGAAATATAATAAGAGGTAAAAGATATGAAAAATAATATTATTGCATTTCTAAAAAAAGATAACAAGAGCTTTTATTTATCAGATTTATTAGAAAGAATTATAGGTTTATTTCTGTATGCTTTTGCACTTGTTTTTTTATAGAAATAACCTCTCCTTTCGGATTTAACAGAGTATCATTCTTTTCTAATTTTTCTTTACCTTATACTTGTTCATTAATTGCATTTGCAACTGTTTTGTCTGTAGTTATACTTATCTTATATAAAATTAAAAGTAAATGCAGTATGTTTCTGATTGATGGTATTATGAACTTATACTTTTCAATCACTTTATTACTTGCATCCCTTGTTGATTTTGATGGTTATAGCTTAAGTTTTCAAAACATAGCTTTCATAATTATAAAAATCACAGTATTTCTATTATGTCTGATTGGTTATTTGATTTTGCTTTTTAAAAAAATTATACCCACAGCTTCACAACAGAATAGCAGCAGTAATTACAAATACTCTTTTTTAGCTCCGTCTCTCCTTGTTTTGGTTACTAACATTATGGAACAATCAAAATCTGTTAATGTAGGAGCTTTGTTCGGCACAATAATGTTTTGTAGCTCTGTTGCAGTTATTATGTATTCAATAGATATGTTCGTAAAAGCATATTACTCAAACAAATATAAAAAACTTGAATAGGTTCTTAATATACTTAGCGGCATTGAATGTTTTTATAATAAACTTTTTATTATTCTAAAGAAGATTAATAAAAAATCTTTAATGAGGACAATATGCAAAAAAATATAACTGCTTTTGTTTACAAATATTATATTTTTTATAATTTTAAAAACCTTGTTTTAAGGATATTCGGCTTATTTCTTGTAAGCTTACTCAGCGATTATGTACATACAACTTTATTCTCCTTACGGATTTGACAGTATAGACTTGCTTTCTGAATCTGCATTCCCATATACAATAGTTTTTACTTGTTCTGCAGTGGTAGTATCGATTATATCAATAATTCTATACAGGTTACAAACCTTATGGAGTTGTATATCTATGAGAGCATTGACAAATTTTTATATTTCTGTTTTGTTTTTAATCGCATCTGTTTTGAAATTTGACGGAAATGGATTTTACAGAGAAAATATTTTTTGGATTTGTTTGAAGTTTTTATTATATCTTATAATAACGCCCATAACCTTTTATATTCTACTAAAATGGATTGTACCGAAATCCAGCCATAAAACCGATGGTTTTCTTACAACTTTTAAAAAGATTATTCCTGTCGGCGGAGTTGTTATATTCCAAGCTATTCTTAGAGAAAATTCTGAAAGTATTAATATACCGCAACTTTGGGGCGGTATAGCTTATTTATTGGCTATAATTACGCTAATTAATGCTTTATACTACTTTACTCAGGCTTATTTTGCAAAAAAATATTCACTTGCTTTATTATCAGATTGCACTGATTCAAATGTCAGATCGTTAAGACACTTATAAGAAGAGGACACAGAATTAATTAAAACTCAACCAATCTATTCAGATGCAATAACTATTGAATTTTTGAATGCAGAATAGTATTAATCATAGTGCCCAAAAGTAAATATAATGATCCTGTATATGGGATAGCGGTTTTGCTAATCGTAACCGCCCTGACTATAATCACCAAAGGAGGAATAGTTTATGAGTTCAACTATATCTAAGGAAGAGATATTTTTGATTTTTGTGGCATTCTTTATGTATTATGTTATACTTTTTCTTGAAGCATATGTTGCGTTGCGTTTATTTTTTTATAGCACAGATAAAAATCTGCTCAAAGATGTTAATTTTCATAAAGACAAAAATCAATTTAAGAAAGCTTATAAAAATATAATACTTTCTTATATAGTAGGTTTTGCTTCATTTCCTGTTTATGCTATAACAAAAGATGTATCAAATGAGATAAATATAATTGCTTCTTTGATATCAATACCCGGTGCCTTTATTTCATTTGCATTTGGTCCCAGAACGCTTCCTAAGGATTTTATATATTTCGTTGCAATAATCGTTTCATTTCTTGCAGGTGTGATTATTCATTACTTTTTTACCTTCAAGAAAATGGAGATGAGTAAAATAAAACGTGCGTTTTCAGCCTTAATATTGTCACTGCTCAGTGCACCATATTTCTTTATGTTTTCATATTATTATATTTAAATTTAAAACATCGGAACTAATATAACAGGTAAAATAGAGAGCATTCTCAAAGACATGGTACGGTTCTATATCTTGATAATTTCTTACACTGAGGCAGGACAGTTTGATTCTCAAAGGATAAAATATAGAGAAGAGATGATAAAAATATCCCAATGCTGTATTTAATAAATTATATTACTTTACTTAAAAAGGAGTCAATAGTTATGTTCGATGTACCATTTGCTGAGCCGAGTAAAGAAATATTTCAGATTTTTATTGTATTTTTTACATACTATGCTATGTTTTTTATTGAAGGATATATTTCTTTGCGACTTTTTTCGTGTTTTACAAAAAACAATCTGATAAAGAATAACCATTTATTTAAGGATAAAAAACAGTTTTCTAAGGCATATAAAAATATATTACTTTGTTATTTAGTTGCTTTGGTTTGTCTTATGATTTATACAGCTGTTACAAATGGCGATTTTTTATTATCTCTGGGTCATTTTCTTTTGCTTCCTATCGTTTCAAGGACTACACCAAAAGGTATGATCTATTTAAGTGCAATAATCATTTCCTTTTTTGCAGGTGTGATTATTCACTACTTTTTCACCTTCAAGAAATTAGAGATAAGCGTAATAAGGCGTACATTTTTTGCCTTAATATTGTCACTGCTAAGTGCACCGTATGTTATTATCCTTTCATATGAGGATGTCATATATAATGGTGTTTTGTAAACACAAGGCAGAGGACGATTCTGTGTCTTGATAATTTCCTACACTAAGTTAGGTTGGTTTTCTTAGTCATAACCGTCCTAACCATAATCATAATATAGTGGTTTTCAACTAAAACGATAAGACATTTTATTATGGTGAGAACAATATCCTGCAACAAGTAATCTACGGTTACTCCTCTACCCTGACTTATGATTGTAAGCGTAAGTCAGGGTGTTTATTTTATCAGTTTTTCTTATAAGTTCATTTAATAAGCGATGTACTTATACCACCTTTAGTTCTGTATCTTCAAAATAATTGGCTAAAACAATGACTAACTGGTTGTCAGGGATATTGAATTCTTTCTCTAACT
>JAXJTR010000198.1:0-3040 GCA_036309465.1 Acutalibacteraceae bacterium | reverse complement strand
TATTTTAGGGTGACATCTATAATGCTCCCGTAATAATGTTTGTGTTACATCTGGCATAACTTCTAAAACAGATTGCAAAAAGCTTTTTGTGTACTGATATCCTTCATTTACATTAAAAGTTTCAAATATAGCTTTTGCTTGAGTTTTTATATTACCATCAACAACATTCGGCAGTTGCTTGGTGTCACCCACAATAACTGCATTTCTTGCACAGGATAGTGCCAATGCCCCAGTTGCAATATCTACCTGTGAAGCCTCATCTATAATAAGATAATCGTACACCACATCTGACCTCAAACTATTGCTCGATGAAAATGTTGTACTTAATATAACTGGGTATTCAGCCAAAATATCGTATGGATTCTTCCACAGAAATTCTTCACTGAAAATTTTTCTTGTATTATTTCCATCGTATTTTCTTGCAAGCTTGTCTTTTAGTACAACCATTGACTGATTGCATAAATCATCAAGCAAGCTTTTGTTACTACCACTTAAATACTTTTCAATATCTGTAATCTCCAAAGACAATTCTAATTGCTTTGAGTTATAATACATAGCTTGAAAGATTGTAATTATTATTGAAATATCTTGTTTATAGAAGCTCCAATCTCTTATTCCATATTTAAGAAATGCTTTTATTTTAAATAAAAATCCTATTGATTTTTTAGTTTCTACCATCATCTGGCACTCCTGCCATAACGACATCCAATCTTTTGAGGATAAACTCTTCTTAAACTTCATAACCTCAGTATTAATATTTGAATCTTTGACATATTGATTGAAATATGCTTGCTCTGTAAGCAGATGTGAGAGCTCCTGTTTTAAACACGCTAATTTTTCTTGATTATCAAAAACAGTTTTAAGCTGACTGGATTGCTCTGCTATTCTCTTATATAAAAGCTTTGGATTTTCATTTGCTTTCCATGACGAAAAATCTGGGTAATTGGAATTTTGGTGTTCGATAAATGCTTTTTTATTCTGAAAATTTCCTAATATAGCAGCAATAAATCCCAAATTATACTTAGGTGAAGATAGCTTTTCATATACATTTTCAGTGGCTGCATTATTGTTGGAGACTATCAGTACTGTTTTTCCTTGTATCAAAATATTGGAAATAATATTTAATATCGTTTGTGTTTTACCTGTTCCAGGAGGCCCTTGTATAACGCTAAATTGATTCTCCATAGCATTTTTTACAGCCTTGTACTGACTATTATTACATCCAAAAGGAAAAATCGGTGTATATTCGTGCTTGATTTTACTGCCCTGTGATGAAGATGGATTTAAATACTTAGCTAATGCTATATCGTTACCAATAAAAGAAATCTTGTTAAATCTTTTAGATAATAATCTTTCTCCTTTATCTTCATTACCAGGATTAATCAAACCTGCAATTTGCTTTATATATTCAAATACATTTGCTGTCTGAGTTTGACTGAGGCAAGATTCCTTAATTATTAAATCACTCTCGCAGTAATCTCTTTCACTGTCATTATTAAAGCAAATATGCCAATATGTTTCATATTTACCACGGAATACATATATTGCAGTGATATTAAAAAGCTCTGTACCTCCTCTGCTGATACGATATAGATTAGGGTTTAAGACTACGGGATTAGATAATTTTTCGATATTCAAATATGCATACGAATATATTTTACCATTCTTGAATTTCACATCCCATCTTTGGGTATTTTCGTTGTAGACACATGATATTACATCGGAGGTTTTTATTTTTCCTTTTATAATAATCATATTATATTTAGTGTTCATTTGTTTTTTATTACCCCTTATTTACACTTTTGTTTCATTTGCATTTTTATACAAATAAGATTAATAGCATAGGTTTTAGTTATAAATAACAAGCTACAAACATTTAGACATTGTTATAACTAATAATTTAAGAATTTTCAAGTAAAAACACTAGAAACTTATTCTATATATTTTTCAAAATTAATGGTTTATTTTCATACTATCTTTTGTGTTTATACTGCGTTTTTCTTTACTAGTTATTAGTTAGATTATAACTCATTTCTAAAAGCCATTCAATTTTATCTTTTTCTACACTACCATCGAGTGCAACTGTTAGCCAATTTGTTTTATTCATATGATATGCAGGGAAAAAGCCTTTTTGTCCAAGCAATGAACCTAGCAATATAGGGTCGCATTTTAGATTTACAACAGCAATTTTTTCTGATGAGCTCAGCCCTAGCTTGGTTTTTGGTATATCCATTACAACAGCAAACCATTTTCTGCTATGACGGTGTCTGTATACAGCGTAATCAGGATATCTTTCCCAAGGATAGTCTGCTTTACATTCGTAAATATGCTCTACATATTTTTCAAACTATATTCGGTTCATCATTTAATCACCCTTTTATACATTTCTTCAAGCTTGTTTCAATATTATATCATTCAGCATAAATATCCACAACTAAGCATGGCAGATATAAATTATATTTACTATTATAGCACACTATCAATAAGAGTATGGTATTTGATCTTTATCTGTTCTATCAGACATAAATTTTAAATCATATAGTCCAAAAAGAGCCAATAGCTTTTAGAGTAGTACAAGCTATTGGCTCTTATGTTTATTATAACTTTGTACTATCTAACTGTAATTTCAACTCTTTTACCACTGAAAGCTACACCATACTTATAGATAGTTTCTACACCATCTGTTATTAATTCGGTGTCATATTTCTTATCGATAATTTGTTGTAATGCAATTTTTGATAGCTGTTTTAGTTGTTCGTCTGTGCAATTCTTTTTAGCTTTTAATTCAATTAAAATACCCGGCAAGTTTTTCTTTATTGGTTTAAGCTGAATATCATATCTACCATCACCTGATTCTCGATTAGAAGAGATAAATGAACCCCCAAGTAACGCACATAGTCCAAGCATAAATCCATGATAAAAATTTTCGCCTGCTGTATCAAATGAACTAACAGATTGAATAAGCAGTGTTTGAATCAGCTCCTTCAATTTGTTGTTGTTTCCTGAAAAGATAGCTTCTTGAATTGAGATAGCAATAGAT
>JAXJTR010000197.1:0-8451 GCA_036309465.1 Acutalibacteraceae bacterium | reverse complement strand
CAATTAGAACACCAGAACGGAAGTATGCACTTTAATCATCTTTTTTATTCTTTTGGTAGAGAAAGAAACTTGCATAACATCAGATAAACAGCACGTGCTGGCGGTGTGCGTGCGTGCCGTCCCCTAGCGTTCCGCAGGGGGATTTTTATTTTTATAAAATCAGAAAAAATTAATAATGAATACTAACTTTTTATTTTTGTACAATGGTACAAAACAGTTGTTTATTATAGATTATTAGTCAATATAACGAATTAAATAAAAGTCAAGTAATATATAAACATTCTACAGTATATTATGTTAAAATATTAATTGCATTTTTTATATATAATGCTGATTTTAATAATATTTTAACGATATTTTATAAGAGCTTTACAACAATATTGTTACTTTTAACAAATCAAGCATTTTTGAAATTTTCTACACATAAATCTTTATATGTTTCTTTTATGCAATTTTATAATACTATTGTTATTTTGCACAAATAATATTATTACTTTACGTTTAGTTATTTTAACTATACTATTACAAAATGTATAATTATGTAAATTTCTTCATTTTTTTAAAATACATCAAAAAAATAAAAATATGAATAAAATATGAATAACTGTAGAAGTAAAAATACAATTACCACTTATAAAAAATGAGAGATAGAAAACAGTGAATATTTTGTATAAGTGAGGGTATAACCAAAACTCAAGAAATAGCCTAACAATGCCATTTATGAGTAATTCAAGAAATTTTGTTCATAATTTATTTACAATTAAAAAGGACTAGCAAGAAAACCTCACCAGTCCAGTAAAACAATATTTATTTCAAATTCAATAACATTCTTAATTCATAAAACATTTTTATAGTATATTCAATTTCTTTTCTTAATAACATTAATTCTAAAAAATCCAACGCATCACAATTCGCATAATCTTTAACACGCATATTATTATTCACTTGTATGTATTCATTCTCTAAATTATTAATTCTACTTAAAAAATATTCATAAAACAATATTATTTCTGCTTGTTTCATTTTCTCACAATCCTTTAATTTTATTTTTCACTAATTCTTAATAAATGGTATAATTCATTCTCTAACAATCTTTTCACGTTCTCTCATGTTCGTTAATCCAACCCTTTCTTAGTGTGTATCCTCTTTTTGCACACCACTCTAAATGCTCATCAGATAAGCCCTCTAAAGGCTTTAAATATCCTTTAGGGTCTGATACCTTAGATATAATATAATCCATTAATTCCTTGCTGTAAGCCAACGTATTACACTTGCAAAAATCGTTTTCATAATCAAAAACCAAATTACCATTATATTCACCTTTAGCAACCACAACAGCCTTTTTCAAACCTTTAGAAGCACGGAACAAATGACCGCCTAATTTACTAACAGAACGCTGTAAATCTTTAGTTATGTACTTAAGAACATAATAACTAGCTCCTTGATGATTTTTTATAGGCTCTAAATCACAAAAGCCGAACTTTTTCATATATGGCAACCAATTATATATTTCTTCACCGTCCTTTAACTTCTTACGAAGATAATTAGGAAGTTTTTGAGAAAGTGTAAACACTTCTAAATGTTCCTTTGGTAAACCCATTATAAAGCCGTGTTCGTGCCAAGCACCGTCTTTATGTTTTTCAGGAACTAAAAGATATTTTATCTGCAAACCATACTTTTTATTATAATTTCTAATAAAATGACCTAGCTTATCGTGATATAATTCTAAATCATATCTATTATGTTTATCTCTGTTAATTGTAAGAGTAATGAAATATTCCCACTCATTACACAAAGCTAATTCAAGTATCTGTGTTTTTGCTCTGGTGAGGTTGTTAAGTAATTTAATATCATTGCTCTTCTTTTCTTTATCCTTAATATCTTTAACTAATCCAAATGTACCATTAGGACGAATAAAAACTTCATCAGCCCAGAACTCAAAGCCGTCAATCATAATAGATTTTCTATACATATCTTCATTCTTGTTATAATACATTTTCTTTGGGTTAGGATAAGAATTAATCTGATGTATCTTAATCAGGTGTTCACCGTACTGGCGAACTATAACAACATCTCGAATATTATTAGGCTCAACATCTATACCATCAATAAATTTATACTCTTTTTCCACAGCACAAATTCACCCACTTAACGGCTTGATTAAGCCACTTTTTTTATTTTTTTAGCGATTTATGATAGTTTGTCAAGTAGTGAACCGCCACGGCTACCGCCGTGGGCGGTTCCCCTCTACTTCATCAAACTAGAACACAATACAAATGCAAGTAAACAAACAACAACTAAAATAATAGAATATTGATAATCTAAAGTTTTTGAAATTTTTTCAAGCTCTGGATTATCTGTAACTGATTCTATTGGATCAGTTATTTCTTCCGTTGGTTGTTCAGTTTCCGAATATGTAGACCATGTACCTGTAGAATCATTCCATTCTTTTTCTGTTACTGTAAAGCAGTTCAAACCATCTGTAGGAAAAGTTAACTCTTGTGAATAGTTCCATTTTGTAGTCCAACTATTAACCTCTGTTGAGGGGTCCATTCTTAAAAAAATAAAACTCTCATAATATCCTGAAGGAACATAGGCTTTATAATAACCATTTCCTAAATCAATCATAGATACCCAAACTTCACTATCACCAGTAAAACGCATAGCAAAACGAGCATTAGACAATGACCAGTTAGAATTAGGCTTTAAATACAGAACACTGGGAGCAGTTGAAGTAAGAGTTTCAATTATTTCTTCTGTTGCTGAATCAGAGGGAGCTTCTGTAGAAATATCTGTAGGAACTTCTGTAAAAACTTCTGTAGCTGTTTCTGTTGGTACTTCATCAGCACCAACAGAAACAACACTACAAAGACAGCAGGCAGCAATTAATACAACTGTTGTTATTTTCTTAAACACAAATTATCACACCTTCTTATTAAATATAATCTGTCGATTATCCTTTTTAGATAAAGGAGTTACAGAAACAGGGTTTTCACCTCTGTTTTTCAAAATCTCATCATCTGACAAATAATCTTTATTAAGCATATTATCTATTAATTCAGATGTGTTATATAGATTTCTGTATAACGATTTTTGAATATATACAGATGATTTCATTATTCTAGGCTTAAACGCTCTGTTACTGGAGTACAAATCATAATCATCAATATCATATGTATAGGTTGACACTATGCGTGTAAATGGGTGTTTAAAATGGCTATGACACACAGTTACATCTGCTGAAATATCCCTAATCTGCTTATCAAGCAAATTATAACGCTGAACAGTACCGTAAATAATCATATTACGTTTGCGACACTGGCATAAATGTTGAAACAATACTTTAGGAACTGCCCTTTGACCACTGGAAAAGTCTCGAGAATTGAATATAGTACCTATTTCATCAATAAGAACTATACAATCTCTAGGAGCGTTTACAATATCTTTTGCATCATTTAAAGGCAGTATTTTAGTATGCTCTGGGAAATTATCAAGCTTAAGATTTGTAAGCACAGACATATTCTTATACCTTTTACAAATCTTATATGCTATCTTACACATAACATTTGATTTACCTGCACCAAATCGACCAGTAATAAGGTGGATGCCCCAGCCAAAGAAATCTTTATACATTTTTAAATAAAAATATAAACATAGGTCATAAACCAAATAACAAGCCATTAGGGGCATTTTAAAGAAAGATAATACAAATACTTTAATCATCTTAAACAACTCCCAAACATCTCTCTAAGGGCATAAAACAGCCCTCTAATAATAAGAAGAATAAACACTAAACAAAATACCATAGCTACAGAAATAAGAAAACAATCTTGATAACTTAATTCAGCAGTATTTTCTATTGCTGAAAGGTCTATTCCAAATTGATAAAGCAAGCTGAATAAAGCTCCATCTAAATTAAAATATTTCATTGTTCTACCTCCTAATCAGTTTGTCCAGCCCACTGCTCTGCCATTGCTTTAGCTACACCAACAGGTGTTTTACTTCTCATTTTTGCACATTCGGGCGAGTTCCAAGATATACTCTTGTTAAATATCCTACTTTTGTAAATATTATGAGTTCTTAATTCTTTAGGTAATACTTGAGTAGGTTTTAAGGGGTCTAGTCCCTTTAACCACAAACTAGTTCTTTTGCACTCTGTTTCGCCCTCAAAGTCATAAGGGTTATATATCTGGTTTGGTTTGCGATATATTCGACTCATAATACCGACAGGATTTTCAATAGCAATTTTCTCACAATCTGCATTTACAAACTTCATAAAAAAATCAATTGCCTGCAACTGCTCTTCTTTTTTCTTATTCTGATATTCGGTACTACCATAATAAAGCCACCTTTGACCGGAAGAACACAACCTCGTACAAGGTGGATGTGCAATAATCATATCCCACTTACTATTGATAGAATGTGGCTTTCCGTCTTGTGTGTTGAACGAACAACAACCATTCAACAAAGGTATACAATCGCCTAATATATGCCATTCAGGGTGACCACCAGAACATTCTTGTATATCACAACTATATACTTCGTGACCGAGCTTTCGCATTTCTATGCATAATCTCTGACTTTCTTCACAGGCTACTAATATTTTCATTGCTGAACCTCCTCTTTCTGCAATTTAACAAGCTCGTCCAGCTTGTCGGAATACTTCTGCTTTAGGTTGTCTAATTCCGCTTTGTAGCTACTGAAACGCTTTACATCAATGATAAACACAATAACACCAACAACAGCAGATAGGACTATAGCAAAGCCTAAACTAAGTAAAAATAAATATATAAAACTCATTTCTTATCACTCCTCTTACAATGCTTAACGTCTTGAAAATCTATTATGGGTTGCTCATTAATAATTCTTTGAACTTCTATAAATAAATCATCAAAATCCATACAACCGATAACATCAATACAATTAATATCACTTAATAATTTTTGTTTGTCTATATATTCAGGCATTACTACAACTCCTCATAAAAACATTCTACGCACACCATAAACAGCCAAGGCGATTAATGATGTACCAATAAACACTGTTAGTAAATTAAGCTTATATCCAAACACTGTAAAACTTAGTTGATATAAAGACATAAGCTTATCAATAATTAAATCAAAATCTTTCATAGTCTGCCCCCTATCGTCCTACAATACGTAAAACTATAACAATTACAATACTACAGCCTATAAGTTGCCATATAAACGAGGGAAGTACTTTAAATGCTCTAGCACAAAATCCAAGAAAACTATCCGCATACTTCCAAAGATTATTCTCATCAAATGAGAAATCCTCATTATTAAAACCGTTATAGTCGGGGCTTTCCGTGGGTGTATCTACTGCTCCACCGTGTATATTTCCGTTGTTGTCGGTAAAACCTTCGTCAGCAAGATAATCATCAGAGTAATTATGGTCATCATCAGAATTGTTTTTTATAAAATTATCATCACTCTCTAAATCCCAATTAAATTGAACGTAATAACCACGATAAACTCCTGTTAACTGTCCTGTATAATTAGTCCAAAACCTCATTATTTTTTGAGTTAAATATTTTTCATAGTTAACATATTCATAATCTTTTTGAGTAAAATAACCGACACCATTTACAAAACAATCGACCATTTGTGCAAACTTATTAGCCATAGACTTTCTTATTTTATCTGTTGCTGAATCTGTTAATGTTCCGTCACTAGTTAAATAATCATCCTCGTTATCATTACGAAAATTAAAATCGATATAACAATTCTGTTGTTTTGCATAAACATAACCACGAGTTAAATTAAAATCAATATCATAAGCAATTTGACTATCACTATAAAAATTAGATTGAATAGTTGGTTTTTTATCAAAATAAATTTCATACAGTATATAACCATTTTTATTAACAGTAATTTTATATGGAAAACTTGATTTATTTGGAAAACCATTTTTCCAACCATCAGCTAACAAATCATCTCTATCCTTATCTTCAGAGTAATCACCACCATCAATATTAGCACCAATTCCATCTTTAGCACTATTATCGATAGAACCATTAGATAAATCCACTTTTTGACCAGTAGACATAGTACGACAACCCGTCATTATAAAACCTCCATTATTTTCCGAACTTTCAAGAAAGGTATAAGCTGATGGAAATGTTAAACGTAATAAATTAATATCTTGTTTTTCATCTGTTGTATTAACAGTGGGGTTATCTGTTGTAGATGGTTCTACATCTCTAAGTGTAACTAATTTATATTCCGAATTAGCATTAAACCTAGATAACCAAGGTTTAATATATGTATCATACCAAGAACCAAAGTCCATAAAACCTTTTTCAAAATGAACTGCAGAGCCTATACTTGTTAAATATTCATTGGTTTGACTCATGTTGAAATCATTTGGAACAGGTATGTAAATATAATACATTTCATTATGTTGCAACTCTGCACCGTCTAATTGATGGTTTGTATCAATGCCTTTAGGTTGATAATAAATAGGGCTATTAATGCTAAAGCTACTATTCAGATAATTAAGCATATTATCTTCAAAGAAGTCGTACTGATACTTACCGTAGTAACTATCAAAACAATCATAAAATCTAATTATATTTTGACAACCATCTGCAACAGGGTAAACATCAAAGAACATTTCATCATATTTAAGAAAATTAATATAATCTTTCAAAGACTGAATAATGTTATCACAATAATAAATAGTCTTATCTTCATCTGAACCCATATCAGAAACCATTGATTTATAAACGGATAAATCATTAACTATAAAAACTTTACTTTCATCTGATACAATTCGATTATCTAATGTCCATAAATAGCCAGAAACATTTTCATATTTTTTTGAAAAAATATTATCAATTCTATCAACATATAAGGAATAAACATCCGTAGGCTCTGCAACACCAATAGAACAAAGTCCAATATCTTTATCATTATTAGTAAATGTCATACCACTATTCCAAAAATCAACATATGCATAAGAATTAAGAACCTCTGAAGTGTAACCATAAAAAAATTGCGATTGATAACCAACATAATTATCTATATCACTAGGCAATTGATAACCTTCTGGTAAAATATCAGACCACATATTATAATCCCATAAATTAACATTGCTTAAATCATCATCTAAGGAACCACTTGAACCACCGTGTTCATTAGCAGAAACAGAAATAACAGAAAAGGGTATTAATATAATAAGTACACATAAAAATGTACATAGTATTCTTTTTAACATAAATAATCACCTCAAAAATAAAAAGTGGGTGTAGGGTTTAACCCCTACACCCTATTAAGGAATTGTGAAAATGATATTAGCAATATCAAGTGGCTGAATGTCTTAATCTAGCAAACAATCCAGCAGCGGCACCAACTAAAGTAATGCCTAAAAAAGCTTTAATAATAGGATTTTCTCCCATTGTAGTAACAGCAGTATTAAGCAATGTAGATACATCTGCAATAACTGATTCAACTGTCATAGCTATTGTTCCTCCTTCCATAATTTATTTCCCCCCTTTCGGTTGGTTTTATATTAATTATTAATAATTAACTATAGTTCGGTGACTTCAAGGAGCTTTCCTTTTTTGTCGAAGTCCATTAAGTACTCTTGACCAATATTAAGCTTATTAAAAATTTGCTCTGGAACATTAATTTGAGAACAACCCTCGCCCTCATAATGGGTTGAATTGTCGTCAAGTGGGTTTTTATGCGTACAATTCAATGTGCACACATTAACTTCATTACCTGATTTTGCATCAGTAAAATTCAAATGCTTTTTACCTATAACTAATACTTTCATTTTTTAACATCCTTTCTTTATAGTCTGTAGACTTATTAAACATATGATATATAAAGGTTTAAAACCTTTCTTGGAGCTTGTCACGGGCAAGCCAAAATTTTATTTTTTTAATCATCTATTTCACTACTTTCTAATTTATCTTGAATATTATATAATTTACAATTAATCTCTTTGTAATCTTCATCAACTGCTTTACAATATCTAACTATTTTTATATCATTTACAACCATAGCTAAACCATAAATAAAAAATAATGCTAATGCAAATTTATCTAAATCACTCAACTTGACCACCTCGCTTTATTTATATAAGTAAGTGAGTGGGCGGAAAGCCTTTTACCCATCCAGGAATTAATTAAACTACTGACATTGAATATTACTTAGTTTCAGTGGCTTTTTTAGGTGTCCTAAACCGCCCAGCTATTAAATTTTAAGTATCTTCAAATAATTTAGACTGCAAACTTTTCAATAATGCTATATTTGAATTAACAATTTTTTCTACATCTTCCGAAGAACAACCATCAGTAAAAGTACGAACTAAATAATCTATACGTTCTTGAATAAGAAATTCAAGTTCAACCTCTTCACTAACTGTCAAACCTAAACTAGATATTTTTTTCATTTTCTTCTACCTCGTCTGATAAATTTACAT
>JAXJTR010000196.1:0-3246 GCA_036309465.1 Acutalibacteraceae bacterium | reverse complement strand
TTGTTAATAATCCTACAATCACAATTGTATCTTCATTGATATCTTCGATATACTCTCTTAACCCTGTCCCGCAAAATGCACTGCTGACAGTTTTTATGTATCGTCTTTCAGTTTCATAAGGATAGAACTCTTCGTTTATTTCAAACCCATTATCGTTTCTTGAAAAGCCACTACCAACTCCATTATCATGTTGCACATAAATCACTTCTATATTATTCTTACGGGCTGTTTCAATAAGCAGTTTAACACCACTTACAAATCTTTCATAACAATACAAATCTTTACTCGTAAGCCAAATCTGGGCATCTAACACAAGCAATATCATATAATATCTCCTGTTTATTTCTTTTTCTTTGGTGCTGGCAGTTCATCATACATAGCAATAAAAAGCTGTGATAAGAACTCTTTGTTATCATCATCGTCTTCCAACAACATTTCTTTTGCATCTCCGTCAAATCCATGTGTACAAATCTTCCAACTCATTTCATCTACATTCTACCACGATTACTTAACTAACACAATACAGATAACCATCACACAAATATTGTTCTTGTCTTGGTATACACCTATGTTAACCTCCTAGATAAATGTATGCGTGCTTGGGTTGACGCTTACTTTATTTGAGTACAAAAACAAAAAGTACAACCGTTAAGTGATAATCTGTTGCCTGTGCCAGTCTTTAGCTCAAAATAAAAAGAACAGTAAGCACTCTTGTTAGCTTACTGCTCTTTAATTACCTAAAAATATTTCCTTGATGTTATTAGAGAATTTACTGTATTTCTTGCCTGTGTCCATATAACAACACAAATGATAAAATCTTACAGTTCTAAAACTTTTTGAAAGATATCTTTAATGTGCGAATATTTTTCCCATTCTACGGTTTTTATCAACTCATCGATATATGTAAAAACTTTCATTGGAGATAACACTGCAAATGTTACTCCTAACTTTGCCTTTAGTTCAAAACGTGGTTTGTTAATATACTCTTTTGCACTTTCTTTCACTTCATCAATAAAAGCTTCTGAGTGTTCAACGATATATCGTTCAGGTTGACTTTCTTTTAAGGAATCTAATAGTACTCTTTCCAAAGCACCTTCCGATTCAAAGGGGATTACAAGACCAAGTAAATCTATCTGCTCTTCTTTATCGAAAGAATCCCTATATACATTTGATATCCATTCATTATTTCGAATTTCCTGAGCTATTGGCTGTAAACAATTCTTAATACTGTTTTCTACAGTGGATATTGATTCGTTATCTTTATCTTGAATTACGATGATTCTTTCAAAGGTTTCACTTTGTGGATAAGAATATACTAAGTCATATATTTTTTCTGAAAAAAACTTAGCAAATTTATCTTTACCACCAACACCGCATATTAGTAGCTTATCATCATCTCTAACATACCAATATGCAGATTCATTGTTTTTCTCACTAACTATAACACTCATCTTTTTATCAGCTTTAGTCGGATTCCAGCCCGACATTTTGCAAAGTAAATAACTAATAAGGATTGCATCCGTCTTTCCTTCGCATAATATCAAAGTTTTCATATACGCACCTCAAAATTGAAAGTTTCTCGCTTTTCATAAACTTCCTTACCTGATAATGTACGAGATAGCGTTTTTCCAGAAATATTGTCTTTTCTTAATGTAACAACCTTAATTAAATCATTAGAGGCAGAATATTCGCCATTACTTACCTGTGTATTTAATAAACCATCAACAGCTTCTATGCTGTGTGTAGTAATGAATAACTGAACATTATACTGTACAGCAGCTTTAATGATAAAATTAAATATCTCATCATAGTATTTAGAGTGTATTGCAGTTTCTAATTCATCAATTAGAAGTACACCATCTGCAGATTGTGCAATAGCATTGGCTATTGACAACACCTTTTTAATACCATCACCATATGTCGATAAAGGCATTAAACCGACCACCTTATTTTTTATATATTCAATCGGTCTATAAGAAGACTCCATTTTCAAGAACAATATATCTACTATATTTTCATCAAACATTTGAAGCATTCTGATACAAATTTCTTTATATTTTTCATTTTTAATGATACGATTAAAGGTATAGTTAGCTATGTGCGATATAGGAGAAAGATACTGAATCCTAATCAACTCTTCTGTTTCAACTTCACGTCCAGTAACATTAGTAAATCTATTTATCTTAATTGGTTTTATTTCTGTGCCAAAAGTGGACTCTGATATCATATCTCCTATAAATTCATCAATTTCATTGTCATCGGGATCAAGCATTTGTTCTCTATATGCAAATCTATCTTCTTTTCTTAATTCATTAATATCAAACATTACTCTTTTTATGGAACCATTAATAGAAACAGACGCAGTTTTCGAATCATCTCCAAGAGTATTATCGTATTCACAAGAAACAGACAAACGCTTATCGTTATCTCCAGTCAACATATTTGTAAAGCTATCAAAAATAGGCATACGACTGATACCAATATATGTATCCCTCATTCTTGACACTCTAAATACATTATTAATATCATTCGGTGCTCTTAATAATTGTATAGCTTCAAGAATGCTAGTTTTTCCGCAGTTGTTATCACCAACAATTAAATTGATATGTGATAATTCATCAACAGATAAATTGGATATCCCTCTAAATGTGTCGATTTTTATATTTCTTAATTTAGCCATACTTACTACTCCAATCTTATAATTACTTTTTTACCAAGACCGTCGGCTATTCTTTGAATCAATAGTATACTTGGATTATATTTTCCACTTTCTATTTTACTTATACTTGATTGTTGTATTCCAGTAATTTTAGATAGTTCTTTTTGTGAAATTTTTAATTTTTTCCGAGTACTTTGTAACAGATTTGCTAGCTCATAACAAATAGAATCAGCTTCTGCATCTTCATGTTCATCGTATACGAATGATACTTTAGATAACTCTGTATCTAAATAATCTTGAAAACTACTCATACAACTCCTCCATTCTTATATAGTGTAGCACAGAATCGCAAAGAAATCAATGTAATATCTACTTTATAACATTTATATTCATTATATAACATATTTGTAAGTATCAGCCCTTTCTAGTAAACTAGTTCTCACTATCACTTTTTCGAGCAAAAAATAAAGGCTTATCCAAAGCCGAATCTACCATATAACGATAGGGCCTGAATAAGCCTTATAAATCAACAGTTATTTCATTTTTTAAGGTCCACCTTTGACATCAAAACTACCGTCTCAATATGG
>JAXJTR010000195.1:0-14873 GCA_036309465.1 Acutalibacteraceae bacterium | reverse complement strand
GTCATGCAATAAAGACTACCGAAGCACTCAGCCTGTTAATGGGCGTAGTGTGTGGGGAATCCTAAAACATTAACTACACTCGTAGAAAGCCTTGGTAAATGGCTTTTGGACAGGGGTTCGATTCCCCTCATCTCCACCAAACAAGTATTGGACGAGCACCTACTTTTTCAGTGGCGGTTTTGACGTTAGGTGCACGCTCTGATACAAAACTGAAAGAACCAAAGTCATAATGGCTTTGGTTCTTTTGCAGTTTATTAAAAACATATAGCTTACATAACAAATTACACATTTGATTAAATAATAACCTCCTTGTAAAATGGTATTACCAAATACAAGGAGGTTTATTTTATGAAAAGATTATTTGTAACTAAAACAACAACCTTTGATATAGGTTTTTGGGTAATTACTATCTTTATCACTCCTCTTTCAAGTACAATTATTATAGAAGCTTAAATGAGGAAACAAAATGAGTAAATTTATCGAAGAATTTTATTACGGGAACATCGCCACTCAAGCACGAAGTGCAAAGAAAATAAAACAGTGCAAAAATAAACAGTAGTATGACAAAAAAACAACCCCGTCATCTTAGATGAAAGTCTAAGATGGCGGTTTTTGTATTTAACTCTTTTTGAAAAATAATATAAATAATGTGTTTTATCTGCTTTTATTTGCTTTTATCTATCATTATCAACCTGTATACGCAAATAAACTGCGTTGTATTGACAAAAAAGGTCGAAACTGGTACAATGTATTAGTGAAAATAGATATATGTCACTGAAAAAAAGCAGGGTATGTTATAACTCTTTAACAAGGAGTGCAAGTAAATGGATAGAAAAGAACTTAAGCGTCTGCGACGCAGTGACTTAATGGAAATATTGTTAGAATTGAGCATAGAAAATGAGGAATTGCGAGAGAAACTTCAAGAAGCGGAGAAAAAACTTGAAGATCGCCAAATATTGATTGAAGAGTCAGGGTCGTTAGCAGAGGCTGCTTTGCGACTTAATCGTATTTTTGAAGATGCTCAAGTGGCTTGTGAGCAATATGAGCAAAATGTCCGTTTGCGTTGTGAGCAACTTGAAAACGAAACAAAACGCAAATGTGAAGAAATGATGCAACAGTGTGATAAAACTATCACTAGCTAAAAAGCACAAAAGAACAAAAGTATACGGAAGGAAAATATTTTGAAAGAACAAAAGAAAAAGCTTGAACGTCCGTCTATTGAGCTTTTGGAAGAGGAAATTCAGAGAAACAATTACAAGCGACGTTTCCGAGCAGTGTTTAAAACCACTATATACGCACTAATTACCGTTGCAGCAGTGGCTGTTTTGGTGGCTACCTTATGGTTACCTGTTATGCAAACCTATGGCAGTTCTATGATGCCAACCCTTGACGACGGAGAGATTATTTTCTCTGTAAAAACTCAAAAACCAGTCAAAGGTGATATTGTTGCCTTTTATTATAATAATAAGGTATTAGTTAAAAGAGTGATTGCTGATTCAGGTGATATTGTAAATATTGATTCTGACGGAAATGTCTTTGTCAATGAGGAATTGCTTGATGAGACTTATTTGTCAGAAAAGGCTATGGGAGAGGTTGATATCGAATTACCGTATCAAGTGCCTGATGGTAGGTACTTTGTTATGGGAGATAATCGAGCTACTTCTGCAGATTCTAGACATACAACAGTAGGCTGTGTGTCTGCTGAACAGATTGTAGGAAAAATAATTTTCCGTGTTTGGCCATTAGAAAGAATTGGACCAATTTATTAATATTATTATTATGTAACAATATACAGGAAGGAGGTAACTCGAATGCGACTTAAAGATAGTGGTATGATTCAAAAATATCAAATAGCGAATAAAAAACGAAGCATTTGGTATATGTTTGTTCGAGTTGTGGCGTGTTTGGTTGTATTTTGTACAACCTATGCTCTTATCCTTCCGGTAATTACGCTAGAAAATAAATATATTTGCGGACAAGAAGAACATATTCATAGTATCAGTTGCTATGCAGAAAGCGGTTTATTTGAGGGGGATTCCCCTAAGCTTATATGCTCGCATACAGAACATCTTCATACTTCACAATGTTATCCCTCTAAGAGAAATGATAATAAATTAGATTTGCAAAGTTCCGGAGCTGGTAATTCAGCAACTTTGACTCTTGATTTTACCAGTTGGGGTCCTTGGAATCCAATTGAGTTCCCACAAGGTAATACTTACACTTGCCAAGTTGGGTCTACAGTAACTATCACTTTAGACGATTATCAAAATCGAGGTGTTTCTTACAATAAGCCGGATATTACGGTGTCGGGGTGTACATTAGTTTCGGTTAGTTGTACTTGCGACCAAGGACATTCCTCGCACAATGGCTGGAGCAATTGTGGTATGCGACACGAAATTGTGCTAAGAATAACAGATACTACTGCTAGTATAGAATGTTCTGTTAGTGGTTATGATTGGCCTAAAGATGGTAACAGTGTGGTTATCTCAAGCTCAGGTACTACAGAACCTCCTGTTGTACCTACTAAACCAACTCAAACCGAGCCAATTACAGAACCTGCTACACCTGTTGAAACGGTTCCACCTACTAAACCGACTCCAACTCAGCCGATTACAGAGCCTGAGATAGTTCGTCCGGGATACCCAACAGCTGTAAAAACAGGTAAATCTTCTGTTGATACTCTGTATTTTTATAATTTTGCTGCTACTGACAACGGAATTTTACCTTTGGCAGGATGCGAATTTTTGATTACCGGTACTACAGAGGATAACAAACCATATTCAGCTACTGTATATAGCGATAATACATTGGAAGTACGACTACCTGATAATATCCCTAACGGAAGCTATACCATTACAGAGATGTCTACTCCAGACGGCTATATGCGTGACAGTAACTATACCCGTAGTTTTAATATTATATATAACCCAATATTGGATGAGAAAACATTTTCCGACAATCAGACTATTGGTAGTTTTCTAAATCACCCTTTAGATGCTCTTGATGCAGGTAAGCACGCTGAAGTTGAGGATTATAACAATCGTACCTATGAAATTTTGTTACAAGCCGAGGCTAGAATTCGTCAGTACGAAATGGAACCAATAGATGTATTGTTTTTGGTTGACCAGTCTAACTCTATGCTGTTCCCGTCAGGATTAAAAGAAACAGGAAAAACCATAAGGCTATATCAAAATCCTTCTGAAAGTTGGTGGTCTGGAAATCAAAATTTAAATCAAATGGATAATTTGGATAAAAATCAGCTTTACTATATTATTGCCGACCCAAGCGGTACATCTACAGTATTTGCTGTATGGCACAATGGAGAACGTTGGATGTATCAGGATGCTTCCTATTATGCTAAGGCTTGGCATGATAACGCCGAAGGATATCGTCAAGAATCTGAGCTGGCGATTTTTCCTCGTTCTAATGTTAGCTTTAGTGACCAACCTACTACAAACAACCAAGGACAAAAGGTTCGTGCAAATGGTGGTGACTTAGGGTTAACTATTGAGGGTACCTTGGGTAACGATATCGGTTCAGGAGGCAACAAAACCTTTCAGTTGTATACCGCTGTCGACAAGTACAACCGCTTACATTACTTAGAGGAATCTCTTACTAATGCTATTTATCAGCTTTCTGCTGCTAATGTAGAAAATACAGCAACTCTAATCCGATTTACCAAAGTAGTAGATGAAGCTAACTGCATAGGTCCTTTAGAGCTTACACCTGATAATACAGATGTTTTGGTTGATGCTGTTAACTCTATTCAGACCGACGGTGGTACTCGTCAAGACCTTGCTTTAGAGCATGCCTATGCTCATCTAACAGGTAATGTAACCTACAAAGATGGTTCTTCGTATGATAAATATACAAAAGATATAGACCACACCTTTACCATACTGATTACCGATGGTGCACCGGTGCGTAGTAATAATAGTGCTCCACCATTGGATACTATCTATTCTCAAATTCGTAGCTATGGTGCTCAGGTTAGAAAAGAATCAACCCTTGTTACTATTGGACTTGGTATGAATAACGTTGAAGGTGGTAAAAAGGTACTACAGGATATTGCAACGTTACCTCAGTATGCTAATATGCTGGAAAATGCGTCTGATTTGACAGACGTTCTTCAAGATTTGCTATTCTCCAGCTTATCACCGAAAGAAACTCAAGATATCAGTGGTGATATAGTAGACGTAATTAGTGATTCGTTCTATCCTATTGCTTGGGTTGAAAAAGGTAAAAAGACAGACAGGCATATTCTTTATTCTGATGATACTCGTGATTGGATTGTTTTGGAGCCTGGCGATTGGATAACTTTAGATGGTGAATTTGTTGGCTCACAGCAGGGCACTAAAGGTCACGGTAAACTAACAAAGGACGATAATGGCGATATGCGTATTAGTTGGAGTCATCGAACTCTTGCAGACCATGTTCGATGGAAGGGACGCTTCTATGTGAAAGCTAAAGAAGATTTCATTGGAGGCAACGCTATTGATACAAACAAGTACGCCACTATTGAAGTAGGCGGTACAGATTTTGAATTGCCTGTGCCTACAGTTAATGTAAGATTGCTGGACTTAAATAAGAATAACAGTGAGGTAACAGTCTATCTTGGTGACACTATAAACGAGTCAGAGGATAGCCCAATAGATAGTCTTAAATATTTCTATAACAAAACTAAATTTAAAAAAATACATAAAGATATTCCTAATCGTAACGGTTTAGATTTTGGTTCAATTCAGAATGCTTTAGACCCTGATTCTGATGATGACGATGGTTTAAATAGCGATTCTTTCAAATTGAAATATGCAATAGGAAAAAATCTTACTGATGAACAATGGGAACATCTAATGGAGTCAGAGGATAATACAGTTGTTATTGACTACACTTATGATGATGCAAGTAGCCATGGTCCTGTGGGATATTTCACTTTCCGTTTAACCAAAAACGGAGAAACCGCTGACTATGATTCTCACAAGGCTACCGTAGCAGGTGAGCGTGTGGAGGACTATACACTTCATATAACCTACACAGCGTATGAGCTTGGTGAAGCTTCTGTGCTTGAAAATAGTGTTACACGACCTAAAGGCAATGTTAACAATGGTCCAGGTAGTCCTGGTGTTGAGGTTAGCGATGAGGTTTCAAGCGAAAATTTAGAAGATGGCTATGGTATTGTAGACAAGGATAATGTTCACATCGTTAATGTAATTAGTGGCAGTATTCGTGTTACTAAAAAGATTAAAGATGACCTGATTTCTGATGAAGACCAAATTTTCTCTTTCCTACTACATAGAAGTGAGGACGGAGATGACCATTCTGAAGACATTGCATTAGAAGTTACGGTAAAAGCAGGAGAAACCACAGGCTTTGCTCAGGTGGATAATTTAAAACGTGGCACTTATATTCTTACAGAACAACCTAATGAGGTTTACTCTGTTAGTGATATTAAAATTGAGGAAGATACCAACTGTTATGCAGAAAAACAGATTCCTAGTGCAACATTCCGTTTGGGGTACGACCCTGATGACCATAATGTTATAGGAAAAGAGGAAGACGAACGCTATACTTCATATATTGGTACTCCTAATGGTGTGTTTGGTGCCGCTAAGGTTATTAACGAAAAGACAGTATACTACGGAGAAATTCCTGTAATAAAATACTTCAAAGGTACTAATACCGAAGATAATGATAAAACAGTATTTGTTGTTCTTTATCAAAACACCGAAGCAGGCGAACAGCTGGTGCTAGATGCTGAGGGAAATACCCGTTTGCTGAGGTTAGATTCTGAAAACGATTTTATGGGTACTTTTAAAGTACCGCTTCCTGAAAAGGATTCCAGCGTAGAGAAGCTTGGTTACTTTGTTCGAGAAGTTAGTGGAATTGGTTCTACCGATGAAAATAGACAAAGTGCTATTTTGGAGAATGACGGTACAACTAAACTGTATTACCAGACGATTGTTGGTTCTGAGGAACTAATTAGTATTAGTAACAAACAGTATATAGTTACTTACGAAATCGACGAAGCTACCGGCGAATGTATAGTAACAAATCATGCAACCGTAAGCCTGCCAGCTACAGGGGGAGTAGGCAAAAATATGTATATAATCAGTGGCTGGGTTATTATTACCATAGCAATACTGATTTTTGGATATGTCCATTTTTATAGACGGAAAAAGGGGGGCAGGTTATAAGCGTCACTTGCCTCAACGATTCTGTTTTGCGTTGAGGATTATATCCATATTATAATAAAAAATATAAAACGAAAGGAAGAAAAAACTATGAAAAAAGTAATCTCTGTCATCGTATGTATTTTAATGGTTATGAGTTTGAACATTAATGTTCTTGCTGCTGACCCTACACATACTTTGACTATCAACAATCCAACCGAGGGACACACATACGAGGCTTACCAGATTTTTTCTGGTGTTCTTGAAAAAATCAGTGGCTCAGAATCAGATACTCAGGTTCTAACAAACATCGAATGGGGTTCAGCTATTGTTGGCACAGACTATAATAACTCTGCTGCTCTACTTGCAGATATTCAGGCTGCTGCTGTTGCTGCTGAAGATGGTGCACCTATTAAGAAACTTCTTGGTGTTGAGGGTCGTGACGCTGCTTATTTAGCAGAAGTTATGGCAGATAATGTTACATCTGACTCTGAAACATTAGACACTTTGGCTGCTATTTTTGCTAAGCATATCAAAGATGGTTCAAATGTAGGTACTCATAAATATACAAAGAATGTTATTGAAGAGGCAGACGGTAAAATTACTGATAAGAGTTACTATACTATTTCAGATTTAACACCAGGTTACTATTTAGTAAAGGATAAAGATGGTTCACTTGGCAATAAGGATAAGTACGACTCTTACACAAAGTTTATTCTTCGTGTTATCAAAGACGAGACTGTTGCTCCAAAGAGTAGTGTTCCATCTGTTGATAAAACTATAAACGACACAATCGATGGTACTTTTACTGAGTACGAGGATTTCGATATTAACGACACAGCTTACTACAAGTGGGTAGGTAAATTACCTTCTAACTTAAAGGACTACGAAACATATTATTACAAGTTCAACGATACATTGCCAACAGGTATTGAATATGTTAAATTTGAGCAGATATACATTGAAGGTCACGATGGTAATTTAGTTCATACTTTCTTTGATGCAAGTAAAGACGCAAGTATGCCTACTGGTATTACAGCAGGACTTGACGGAAAGAAAGTAACTCTAGAGTTTAAGGATTTGATGACACTTTATCCTAGTATCCTACCAACTCATAAGATTGTTGTTAAGTATTCTGCACGTGTAACAAGAGATGCTTTAATAGCTACTCCTATGACTAACAGCGTATATGTTGAGTTTAGCAATGACCCTAACGCAGAAGGTGAAGGCACTGAGATAGGTAAAACTCCTGAGGATGTAGCACACGCATTTACATTCCAAATTAATGTAGATAAGTATGATGCTGACAACAAGGAAATCAAACTAGCAGGTGCAGAGTTTAAGCTTTATTATGAGCGTACAGAGAGCGATGTTATCGTTAAGTATTATGCACAGGTTGTTACTGAAGAGATGATTGAGGCAAATACAGTAATTAATGGTACAGTTGTTACTGGTAAAGACCTTGGCGTTGTATATGGCTGGACTACTGACGTTGACAAGGCAAGCGTACTTGATACTGACGCTAATGGTGCAATTGCTGTTCGTGGTCTAGATGAGGGTATCTACTATCTAAAGGAGACAAAAGCTCCTGCAGGCTATAACCTAATGGAGACACCTGTTAAGATTGAGATTATTCCTGAGTATGATCTAAATGGTAAAGAGATTAGTGTAAAAGTTGACTACAAGGTTGACGATGTACCACAGGATAGCAACACTGTTGGTGTTCGTAACTCATCAGGTTCAACATTACCTGTAACTGGTGGTATGGGTACAATTTTGTTCTATGGTTTTGGTGCTGTTTTAATTCTAGGTTCAGCAGTATTGCTTGTAGTTAGAAAACGCCTAAGCTAATACATAAAATTTTAAATTACTAAAAAAGGGGGAAGGCTTAGCCTTCCCCCTAAGAACAACAGTAAGGAGAGTTCCACTATGAAAAAAGGGTCATTATTAACTATAATATTGACATTGCTAATTATTGTGGGATTGTCCTTGGTGCTGTATCCTACATTCAGTAATTATTGGAATGAATTACACCAAACAAAAGCTATTGCTAATTACGACTCTGTTATATCAGATATGTCTACCGAAGATCGTAGTAATATATTTGAAGAAGCCATTGAGTATAATAAAGCTCTTAGAAAAATAAGATTTCCACTTATGTATTATGATCAGGTTTCTGGTTATAACGACTTGTTAAATGTTTCTAAAGATGGTGTTATGGGTTATATTACCATAGATAAAATAAATGTGGAGTTGCCTATTTATCACGGTATAGATGAAACAGTGCTACAGGTTGCAGTAGGTCATATTCAGGGTTCCAGTCTTCCAACAGGAGGAGAAAGCACCCATTGTGCATTTTCAGCACATAGAGGTCTACCAAGTGCCCGTTTATTTACTGACTTGGATAAACTGGAGATAGGTGATGTGTTTAAATTAACTATACTTGACCAAACATTGACATATCAGGTGGACCAAATTAGGATTGTTGACCCTGAAAATATAGAACCTTTGTATGTTGTAGATGGTGAAGACTATTGTACCTTGGTTACCTGTACTCCATATGGTGTTAATTCCCACCGTATGCTTGTTCGTGGTACACGAATTGAAAACGAAAAACAGCTTTTGAATATCCGTGTTACTGCAGATGTAGTTATTATTAACCCGGTGGTGGTAGCTCCGTTTATTGCTACTCCTATTTTGTTAGTGCTGTTTATAATGTTTATGCTACCAAAACGTCCTAAAAAGAAAAATCCTTATTTAAAGGAAAAATCCGATACTAAACTCCAATAAAAGGCGGAGTAATTGAATAGGAGGCTACTCAGTTAATGGGTAGCCTCCTAATTAATTTAAAAATAAATATTTACTTTTTAATCAACAACTCTTCTTACACATCTTAATGTACCACCCCAAGAAATATCAGTTGTAAGTACATCATAATATTCGTTTAGAGCGTGTGTTACCTGACCGTTACCAGCATATATTCCTACGTGACCATAGTATACAAGTATATCGCCTGGTTTAGCCTCGCTTAAAGGTACTGAGTAACCAACTGTGTCAAGGTCAACTCTTGAGCCCCATAGATTGTAGCCGAAATTCTCATAAACGCTACATACAAAGCCTGAACAGTCTGCACCTGTAATTAGGCTTGTGCCACCCCATACATACTGTGTTACACCTACCCACTTTTTAGCGAAATCAGCTATTTGCTGACCTTTAGGTGCGTTGTCTTTAACAGTTACAGTACAAGTGTCGTATTTTCCGCTACCGTCTAATGCAGTACAAGTAATAGTACAAGTACCTGCACCCACTGCGGTTAAAAGACCTTTATCGTTTACTGTTGCAATAGTTGGGTCACTTGATTTATATGTAATAGCTATATTTGTTGCGTTATCAGGCTTTACAATAGGGCGGAAGTGTCCGGATTTACCTACATTCCACTTTATGCTGTGTGTGTTTAGTGTTACGCTTGTAACAGGCTGTTTAACAGTTACTGTACAAGTATCATACTTACCGCTACCGTCTAATGCAGTACAAGTAATAGTACAAGTACCTGCACCCACTGCGGTTAATAAGCCCTTGTCACTTACAGTTGCAACACTTGGATTACTTGATTGGAATGTAACAGCAACATTAGAAGCATCAGTAGGTGACACTGTAGGGCGGAAATGAGCAGATTTGCCAACATTCCAAGTAATACTGTGTGTATTTAGTGTTACGTTTGTAACAGGATTATTTACTGTAATTGTGCATACAGCCTTTTTATTACTACCGTCATTTGAAGTTGCAGAAATTGTGCATACACCCTGTGAAATTGCTGTAACTACACCGTTATTGTTAACAGTAGCAACATTAGGGTTACTGCTTGTATATGTTAATGTTTTATTTGTTGCATTTGCAGGGGCTATTACTGTGTTTAACGCTGTTGTTGTACCCTTGCTTAGAGTTAGTGCGTTTTCCATTGCAATATTTGTAATAGGCTGTTTTACAATAACAGTACAAGTAGCTGTTTTATTACTGTCGTCTGTAGTTTTTGCTGTAATTGTACAAGCACCTGCACCAACTGCTGTGATTACACCTTTATTTGTTACAGTTGCAACATTTGTGTTGCTACTGCTGTAACGAACTGTTTTTGTTGTGGCATTTAAAGGTGTTATTTTTGCTGTTAATGTAGCAGTTTCATTTACGTTGATTGACTGATATGTGCTAGATAGTGTAATATCATTTGCTAACTGAATAACCTTAACAGAGCACTTTGCAAGTGCACCGCTTCCGTCAGTAGCTGTTGCTGTTATTACACAGGTACCATTTGCTTTTGCTGTAACAACACCATTAGAGTTAACAGTAGCTACTGCTGTGTTACTACTGCTCCAGCTAAGATTTTTGCTGTTTTGGTTTGTTGTAACAGTTGCTGTAAGCTTTTGCTGTGTACCGCTGTTAATAGCAATACTACTGTTAGAAAGCTTAATGACTGTGTTTGGCTTTTTAACAGTAACAGTACAAGTATCATAAGCTTTTGGGTTTTCTTTTGATGTACAAGTAATAACGCAAGTTCCTGGGCTTACAGCTGTAAGTAAACCACTGCTGCTTACTGTAGCAACCTTTGTGTTGCTTGATTTATATGTAACGCTTTTGTTTTCTGCGTTAGTAGGACCAACTACAGGATAAAAGTGAGCAGATTTACCTACATTCCAAGAAATAGAATGTGCATTTAAAGCTACTGATGTTGCAGGCTGTGTAACGCTAATTTTACAAACTGCTTTAGCACCTTTGGTAGATGTACAAGAAATTGTAGCTTCGCCGGCTGAAATTCCCATTACATTACCTTTACGGTCTACACTTGCTATACTGTTGTTTGATGAAGTCCATTGTAAATTTGTACTTGATGACGCTGTAGCATTTAATTTTATAATTGTTCCAACCTTTGTGGTTGCGTTTGCTTTATTTAATACTACTTTGTCGTTTGTTGCGTTTGATTGAACTCCAGTTGAATTTTTATCTGACTCAACCTGTAAGTCCTCAGCACCACTCTTGTCAGTGTAATTGCTTACAGAAATATTGCTGTTAAGCTGGTTGCTTTCAGATGTTCCTACAGCTGTTGCTGACACACCTGAGCTTAATACCATTGCTGACATAAGAAATAACGCTAATAACTTTTTTGATTTCTTCATAGAAATTCTCCTGTTCTTTAGTGTGTATACATTCCGTATACTAACTTTGCTTATTGTATTACAAAATTGTAAGAAGGTCAAGAGAATTCGGTAACAAATTTGTAACTAGTTGTTATTTTTGGTTATTCTCAACAGTTAAATTGCTACTGTTTATGGACTTTTTAATAAAAAGTAAAGGGGTATTTTCTATTTTAGAATATTACAACTAGTATTTCTGTGTTAGTAGAGTAAAGTATCTAAAGAAATATCAAAAAATGCTATAGCATAAATTGTAAAATATACCTTGGCAAAATTGAAAAAATAGCTTTTTATTGTTATAATAATTTTAATGCAAAGGTGCGGTGAAATAAGTATTGTCTATTGAAAATTTTAATGTTTTTTAATTGAAGTTTACCCTTTGGGCAGATAACCATAAGACAAATTTTGATGAAAAACTCTACTATTTATATGGTACATTTACTTATGCACCAAGGTTGAAAAACATTGACGATTGCAAGTTATATTATATAGGTGAGTAAAAAACAGATAGGACGGAGTGTTATTATAATGAAAATTTTAGCTATAGGTGATGTAATAGGAAAAATCGGATGCACCTTTTTAAGAGAAAAACTTCCTCAGCTAAAAAAGATAAGACAAATAGATGTTGTAATAGCAAATGGAGAAAATTCATCAGACGGTAACGGTATTACCCCTGCATCTGCTGAATACCTATTTACCAGCGGTGTAGATGTAATTACAACAGGTAATCACGCTTTTAGACGTAAAGAGTCCTATGATTTATACGACAACTGCGAGTATTTAATTAGACCTGCAAATTTTCCAAATGGAACAACCCCTGGTAAAGGTATGACAATACTTGATATGGGCAAAATACAGGTTGCAGTTATTAATTTAATGGGCACAGCTTACCTTGAACCTTTAGATTGTCCCTTTAAAGAAGCAGACCTACTTATAGCACAGGCTAAAGAAGCAAATGCAAAGATAATAATAGTAGACTTTCACGCTGAAGCAACAGGAGAAAAGCGTGCAATGGGATATTATCTTGACGGAAGAGTTTCTGCTATGTTTGGCACACATACTCATGTTCAAACTGCCGACGCAACTATATTACCACAGGGCTCAGGATATATTACAGATGTTGGAATGACAGGCCCTATTGATTCGGTATTGGGTGTAAAGCCTGAAATTATAATAAAAAAATTTACTGAAAAACTACCTCAACGCTTTGAGATAGCTACAGGAGATTGTAAACTTAACTGTGTGCTTATGGAGATTGACGACAAAACTGGAAAAACTGTAAATATTGAGGCAATAGAAATACTATAACTATTGAAAATAATATTACATCTGTGTTATAATAGATAATGGCTTATACTGGTCTTGTTGAAGGTAATGAAAATTGCTGTATTAATATCTTTGTTAATAGTGCAGATATTAATAATGAAAAAATCAGTTTAAGATTAGTTTATTCCTGTTTGAACCATATTTATTATGTTTTAAACAGTACCTAGTATTATTCCGTGTAAAAATAAATTATTGTAGATTATTGAAAGGAAGTAATATTGAATGAATGGTATTATTTTCAAAAATGCAGTTATCTCTGCTGCTAACAGTATTACAAAAGCTAAACATACAGTTGACGACTTAAATATATTCCCTGTGCCAGACGGTGATACCGGTACTAATATGTCTATGACAATTAACGCAGCTGCTAAAATGCTTAACAGCCAGCCTGACAACGAAAATATAGGAGAAGTTAGTAAGTCTGTTGCTTCTGCTATGCTTAGAGGTGCTAGAGGTAACTCGGGTGTTATTCTTTCTTTGTTGTTCAGAGGAATTGCTAAAGGTCTAGAGGGTAAAGCAGAGGCTACTACAGAGGATATAGCAAATGCTCTAAAATATGGTGTAGAGGCAGCCTATGATGCTGTTGCAAAGCCAACAGAGGGTACTATACTTACAGTTGCTCGTTTATCTGCGGATAAAGCAAGAGAGTGCGTAAACAGTAATAAGTCTGTTGTAGATACTTGGCAAGAGGTTTGTCTTGAGGCTGACAGAGCATTACAGACAACACCTGATTTATTGCCTGTATTAAAAAGAGCAGGAGTAGTTGACTCTGGTGGTAAGGGCTTGTGTGTAATTTTTGACGGTATGCTTTCTGTTATTAGAGATGGTGTTGTTGTTACAGCAGATACTACAAAGGATTCCTATGAAACTGAAAATGATAGCTACTATGCAACAGCTGTAGCTGAATTTGATGACGATATCCGCTTCACCTACTGTACAGAGTTTATAGTTGAAAAAGACAAAAACTGTAAAATAAAGGTTAAGCATCTACGCCCAGCTCTAGAAAGAATTGGTGATTGTGTTGTTGTTGTAGATGACGACGAAATTATTAAGGTTCACGTGCATACAGATAAGCCTGGTGTTGCTTTACAGAATGGCTTAGAGTATGGTCAGCTTTTAACCGTAAAGGTTGAGAATATGAAAGAACAGCACAGAAAAGCTGAAGAAGCTGCCGCTAATGCAAAAGAAAGTCAGTTAGAGGAACAGCAGAATCAAGCAAATTCTGAATTTGAATTTGCAGAGCCTGTTGATGAATTTGGCTTTGTAGCTGTTGTTGCTGGTGACGGTATTAGCAGTCTGTTTAAAGATTTAGGCTGTAGCAATGTTGTTAATGGCGGTCAAAGTATGAACCCAAGCACCGAAGATATTATGAAAGCAGTATTAGCTACAGGTGCAAAAAATGTATTTGTATTGCCTAATAACAAAAATATAATTATGTCTGCACAGCAGGTTATTCCATTGGTAGAAGATAGAAATGTTATTATTCTACCTACAAAAACTATACCACAGGGTATGAGTGCAATGCTTTCTTTTGACCCTGACTTAACACCAGAGGGTAACAAAGAAATTATGATTTCAGCTGCATCTGATGTAGCAACAGGACAGGTTACATTTGCAGCAAGAGATTCAGAGTTTGGCTCAACTAAGATAAAAGAAAACGAAATTATTGCTTTAGAAAACGGTAAGCTTACATTTACCGAAAAAACACCTGAAAAGGCTGTACTAAAGCTAATTAAAAATATGGTAAACAGAGAAACAACCTTTGTAACAGTTATTTATGGCGAGGGTATACCAGCTGAGCGTGCCGACGAGATTAACGCACAGTTGCACACAAAATATCCTAATATAGACTTTACTGTAATAAATGGTGGTCAACCAATTTATTATTACATTGTTTCTGTTGAATAATTTAATGTAAAAGTAACAGCATAGGGTAATACCTGTGCTGTATTTTTGAAAAAACGAAAGGTAGTATTAATTGTGAAAGATAAAAAGAAAACAAAGAAAGGTTCTACATTATGGTTTAGTATTATAACAGGTATGATTAGTGGTGTAGGGGCTTTTCTGTTGGCGATGTTTGTTGATGTTGCAAATAATTATGAGGAAGACACCTTTATCCCACTATTCCTTATGGCTATATCAGGTGCTATGGTAAGTTTTATAATACATATTGTGGTACACGAGTTAGGGC
>JAXJTR010000194.1:0-3949 GCA_036309465.1 Acutalibacteraceae bacterium | reverse complement strand
TTTGATAACAGTCTGCAAATCTCTGTAGGTACTGTTGTTAAAAGTCTGCCTACAAGTTGCAAAACAGCCTGACGGTCAAGCTCAACAATCTTATTAACCATATCTGCAAGGTTATCACAATCAGGAAAGGCACAGCCACAAATAATTTCAGGTAGGTCATCTGCTATTTTCAGCCATTCAACATACTTAGCTACTGAAAGCTTATGTATTTTTACACCGTGCAAGGTAATACTGCGTGGTGCAGACAATTCTAAACTTTTGTCCTTTTTGAGGTTAAGTCGTTGTAATATGTTCATTATTCAGTAGCCTCACCGTTTTGTGTTTTTTCAACAACATTTATTGTGTTAAGCCAATCGAGAGGTTCTCCCTTGGCTACATCTTTTGTTCTTCTCATTACTCCGTCAAGTTTACGAGGTGTATGCTTAAATGTTATTGTGTAAGATTGTGCGTCTGTATTTTCACTTTTTGTAGTGTGAGATACCTTAATATTAGTAGCTACAGAAGCAAAATAACAGTAAAGTCTATAGCCACCGTCAGCTCTCAATGCACTGTAATTAATTGCAACTGTAGGGGCGTTATCTAAAACACCTTCATCAATAGAACCATCTTCATTAACTGTTGCACCTGTTAGTTCTGCTAGTGTTTCTAAGTCAAGTTCGTTGAATGTTATTTCAGATGTTGTATCTTTCCATTCAGAACCACTATCCCATACGCCATCATCTCCAGGGATAGAATATTCTGTACGATTATCAGTTGGCGAACAGCTTCGTGCTGACGGTATACGCTTTCTTTCTGTTTCTGCAGTATAGCTGTCGGCTGTGTCCTCTGTTACCTTAAAGTAACCAAAATTTGAAAATCCTTTTAAGTATTTTTTACTCATTATAAAAACTCCTTTAATATGTATTTAACTATAATTTAAACTTAGTTTTCACCCCAAAGGGCAACCTCACAATATGCTATTGTGTAGTTATTACTACGCTCATATATCAGTGGTCCTCTGCGTGGTCTAGCTATGCAGAAAACATCAGGGGTGAGATGTATAAGCGTTTCATCCACACCACTATCAAGTAAATTAAACAGCTGTTTACAGGTTGCGAATGCTGATGAATAATCTATATCTCTGCATTGTATTTGTATGTAGTGCGTACCGGTACCGTCATTAATACTACCAATATTATGTCCCCACTTTGTTATATTAATAGCTTGTATATTCGTATCAGGCTTAGGCATAAAATCACAATACACATTCTTATATCCTTGGGCTATCAGATATGTTCGCAATGCGTTTAACATTAGTCAGCACCCCATTCTTCTTTTATTTTCCCTGCTATACAATTAAGAATTCTTTCCTGACTTTCCACAAGAGTACTTTCAAGATATTTAGCTTGACCTCCACGAGGATGATTATAATTAATTTGTTCGTGCTGAGTGGCAGCGTATTTTGTATTAAAACTAACTTCACCTTTTTTAGTTTGCTCAGGGATTCTTCCTACAATCTCTATACCGCCACCATTTACACCCTGTGCATACAACTCCCCATCCACCTTGACCTGTAAACTACCTCTTAAATCACCAGTATCTACAGGTGCTCGTTTCTGACTTTCAGCACCTACATAAAACAGTGCATCTAATAACCCCTGACCACCCTTTTCGGTCAGCTTATTAATTTTGTCTTGTAAATTTTGTTCAGCAGTTTTTAGTCCCTTAAGATATTCGTCTTCATTAAATTTAATACGCACACCCATTATAGATACACCTCATAATGGTCAAGTCCGCCCAACACACTATTTATTGGCTTGCATACCTTAACTGTATATTGGTGACCGTCTGCAATTTTGACTATATCAAGAGGGACAAGTGGCGTGTCAGTAAACAGCATAGCTTCACTTGTTATTTTGTTGCCGTCTTTGTCTAATATTTCTTTATATTTATGCTCTATCCTGCACCTAATTTTGGTTGGAGTTTTATCTAAACTAGGAGAATACTCAGTATCACCATCAGCATTAACTCCTGTCTTTTTGTGTACTCCAACAGTGTTATTAAAATAGCAATCAAATATACTCATTTTATTCTCACCGAACCTATAATATATTGTCGCATATAGTTGTATGCTGTTTGACTAAGCAATGGTGTATTCTTAATAATAGAATTACCGTTATAGCTTTCTGATGCAGAGCCTAGAGTAACGCTCTCTACACCTTGTTGCTGTAAAGAAATGCGTTTTAACAGCTGTTCATCTGTTGCAGTAAGAGCCTCCTCAGCTGTAGCCAGCTTAACAATATGAGGTATGTCCGAAGACATACCTCGTGGGAACTGTAGTTGTTGTTTTGCACTATGTTTAAATCCACCTATAGGTAAACAATCAATACGATATGTAGCAGACCTTATATATGCTTCTTTATCTTCTGTACTAAGAGTTAACCAATTTTCTGCTAAGCTGTCCTTATGGCAAGAAGATATAAGCTCGTCAGCCTCTAGTGCTGTTATATATCCGTCTACACCTACGGTAATCATTAGACTTCACCCTCAGGAGTAAGCACAGCAAACGGATAACGAGTATCATCGTTTCCGTTAAGTCTTGTAACAGGATTTGGCAACTGCCAACCTAGTCGCATTACACAACGAAGTGCAACCATATCTTGCTGAGCAAGATTATAAATAATATTGCCTTGATTATCAGTGATAACAGCTTGGTCAAGCACCTTATATGTCATATCCTGTCTTATAGCATATACAGCCTGTGAGAAGTCACCGCCTAGTAACAAAGCAGTTTCTTTATCCCAAGCATTATTCTTTACATAAGTAATTGGCTGTGCATATAAAGTAGCAGGTGTATTTGCTGTTAGAGATGGCTGGAATAGTAGTCCGTTATTTTTATCTCGCAAACCACGAAGAGAGGCTTTGTTTGATATATCTCCTGCAAACCCTGTTACATCAAAGCCATCAGCTTCAACCATACCCATCATTAAATTTATATCCTCTGCAATGTCGTCACCTGTGCCTTTAGCTATAGTTTTACCAATAGACTTTGCTTTTACAACAATACCTTCTTCCCAAGAAGCTGGTTTATCTTTACTAAAGAAAATAGCTCCATCAATAACCTGATTGAAAGCTTCAATAATAGATGGCTTTATTTCTGCCCAAATGTCGTATTCGGCATCATCTAGAACAGCTTCAGGAATTGGAATAATAACTGCAATTTCCTCAGCTGTAATATATTTATTTTTCCACGCTGCAGCTGATACAGACTTTAGACCGTTGTCACCGTCAACGAAGCCTGCAACAGGAAGTGAAGACAAAATAGGAATTTTACGTTGTTTAGATGTCATATTTGGCAACTTACGCATTAGTTTTAGTGCAGCAGATGACTCGCTTACTGCTGTAATTATTTCTTTTGAACTTTCAACAGGAATTAAAGCTTCTGCATCTTGTCTTGTAATAATATTTGGCATAATTAATTACTCCTTTTTCTTCTGATAATGTCATTCATTGTTAATTGTGTGGTTTGTTTTGTGTCAGCTGGATGATACGGAGCATAAGGCTCTTTATTTTCTTTAACCACCACTGCTGGATATTCTGTAGAAGCTGTTTTCACAGCTTCGGCTAAGCCTGTAACTGTTCCGTCCTCGGCAACCTTTATGTTACTACGGTCGATAACCTTTGCTAATAGTTTGGTATCGTAACCTTGTAGTGCTTTTATTTCAGCTGTAATAATTCTGTCGTTAACAGCTGTATTTTTAGCTTCAAGATTGCTGTTGTAAATGCTTAGATGCTCATTAACATCACCTAACAATTCGCTTTCTGCGACACCAAAAATAGCCTTTAGCACCTTTTCGTATGTTGCATTTGTCGTACGCAGTGTTTCAAGCTCTTCTGTGTTGTTTGACAAGTCGGTATCCGTTGCAGTTGCATCAGGTTCAGTTGGCTTATCGTTTTTGTTGTCTAATTG
>JAXJTR010000193.1:0-8158 GCA_036309465.1 Acutalibacteraceae bacterium | reverse complement strand
TCTCCGATGAGTCACCAATAACCGCACAGGTAGCACGCTTGTGCGGTTATTTGCTAACTAAAGTAAATATTGGGTTGTCGCCAAGCGGTAAGGCAACGGACTTTGACTCCGTCATCCCGTGGGTTCGAATCCCGCCAACCCAGCCAGAAATAAGCACTTAGTCTTTTGACTAGGTGCTTGTTTTCGTTATCCTAACTATTTGCATAGAGCCCCTTTTTTTTAGTCAAATGCTTTTATATTTTGAAATGGTATGATATAATACAAATATATATGCCAAAAATTAAAATGAGGACAGGTGTTGTCTGATGAGAGATAAATATAATAACAGAAAATTTAATAGTGAAAGAGAAAGCAAAAAGCCTATTAATAAAGAAACAAGAGAAAAAATAGATAGAACTCCTAATAACGAAGAAGAAAGATATAAAGATGTAATAGCTGGCAGAAACTGCGTAAAAGAAGCACTAAGCAGTGGCAGAGCTATAGAATATGTAATGGTGGCAAGGGGTACAAAGGGTGGCCCTGTTGGTAACCTTATGGCACTTGCTAAAGAAAAAAGTATACCTGTAAAAGAGGCAGACAGCAAAAAGCTGGACTTTATGTGTGGCGGTGCTGTTCACCAAGGTATAATTGCATTGGCGGCTGTAAAGGAGTATGCAACCTTAGAGGATATTTTTGAAACAGCAAAAAGCAGAAACGAAGAACCTTTTATTATTGTTCTTGACGAAATTGAAGACCCTCATAACCTAGGTGCAATTATAAGAACAGCCGAGTGCACAGGTGCCCACGGTGTAATAGTACCTAAAAGAAGAAGTGCAGGGCTAAGCTATACTGTTGGTAAATCATCAGCAGGTGCAGTAGAGTATGTTAATGTTGCAAGGGTAACAAATATACCAAATGTTATAGATGAGCTTAAAGAGCGTGGAGTATGGGTGTTTGGTGCAGATATGGACGGACAAGACTCCGCAAAAACCAATTTATCAGGTGCAGTGGCTTTGGTTATTGGTAACGAGGGTAAGGGTATTGGCAGACTTGTAAGAAGTAAGTGCGACGGTATATTGTCTTTGCCAATGAAGGGCAATATAAATTCTCTTAATGCTTCTGTTGCTGCAGGTGTGCTTATGTATGATGTATTAAGACAAAGAAATAAGTGATGTATAGATAAAATTATCAGTTTGAAAAGAGTTGATAAAAATGAATGAAGAAAAGGATACCTCTAAAAATATTCTTGGCAAGCTGAAAAGGTTAATGACTGTTACCGAAAAAGATGTTTTAGAGGAAGAAGAAAAGGAAAAACGCAGGCTAAAAGAAGCAGTGCCTGTTGTTGATAAAAAACAGAAGAAAAAAGTAAAAACAGCTAATCAAGAAGCTGAAGAGGCTGAACAAAGTAAGGAAAAAAATCGCAAGCCTATTTTAAAAATAGTAGACAGTGACCCTCATTTTACAGAAGATGATAATACCTCCACAGAGGAAGAACCTGCTGTTCAAAACGAGGACGATGTAGAGCTTATGGGTAACCGTGAGCGAAGTGTTCAGAATAAAGCCAAAAAAAATAGCGGAAATAATACCGAAATTGAAAAGGGAAAATTAAATAAAGCTGAATACTCTACAGATGAAGACCAGGAGGAAGAGGCTGATTATACCTCCGACGACGATGATAACGAGCTTTACCAATTTGAAAATATAGAAAATCAAGAAAAAACAAACGACAGAAAACCACGAAAAAAGAAAAAGAACTTTTTTAATTCTCTGTTTAAAATCGGTCAGGCATTAAACGCAAAGCCAGATGAGTTTGTAAGTGATGATATTCCTGTAAATGTAAAGGGTAAGGATAATTCAGACAAAGATATACAGAAAGCTGTAAATGATAGTTCTATATTAGGTAGCTCTGAAAATAGTGCTAATGATAATCAAGCTAATGTGCAACAATCACAGCAATCGGTGGCTAAAAAAGAAGAGCCTGTAGGTCCGCCTATTTTAGATATTGATATGAGCTTTGCCACAGTGCAAAAGGTAAACGGAAATATCTTTATCGAGGGCAACATAGAGCCTATGTATACTATAGAGAATAATTCTGCTACATTTAATGTAGAGATAGGCAAGCTTTCTCCAATATTACTTAATGCCTATGAAGCCTACTTACAACCTGAAATTCTGGAGGCTAAAAAAGCAGAGCAGGCTAAAAAGCAGGCTGAGGCAATGGAAGAAGAGATTATAACTCAAGCAACTACAGCCTTTGGTAATAGCGACACAGACGAGATTAAAAGGGACAACCCTTTTGACGAAGATGTTAATGCTACTGATAATAAAACTAACAACACGGAGAATAATTCCGTGGGTGTAATGGATACTCTTACAAATAAAATTAACGAAAATCAGAGTATAAGAAATCAGAAAAAGGCCGAAGAAATAAAACGAGCACAAGAACAGAAAAAACAACAGGCACAAAAGAAAAAGCAACGAAAAACAGTTAAAGAAAAGCTGTTTAGTGAATATAGTGTTGCTGTTGACTATAACGCTATAGCCTCAAACGAGGACAAGATACAGCATATAGAGGATTATGAATCTCAACAAGATGCCGGTGCTGTTATGGCTGAAATTAATCTGAATATTCGCAAGCTGTTTTTCAGAGCTCTTATAGTTGGTATAGTCTTTGTGCTACAGCTTGCACTTGTTGTTATACAAAAGTTTTTCCCGACACTGCTTACAGGTGTTGTGCCAAATGTGCAAATGATGTTCTGTGTAGCAACTTTGGTTCTTTTGTCAGTGGCTGTTGGCGTTGGGGGAATGAGCGTTAAAAACGGTTTAATACCTCTTATAGGCTTTAAAGGTAATTCCGACACCGCTGTGGCTATTGCTTCTGTTGCTACAATAATGCAAAGTGTTGTATCTTTATTCGATTGCAATGCTTTCTACAATGGCTCAAGAAGTCTGTATGCAATACTTGCAATTTTTGCCTTAGGGCTTAATTTGTTAGGTAAAATGACAATGGTATTGCGTATAAAGGATAACTTTAGATTTGTTGCACAAGATAGAAGAAAATATGCGGCTACTATTCTTAACGATAAAAAGAATGCAGAAAAAATGGTGCGTGGTACTAATGCCGCCGACCCTATTGTTGCATATCAAAGAAAAACATATTTTTATAAAAACTTTTTAAAGCTTTCTTATGCACCCGACCCAAGTGAAACTACAGCAGGTAAGTTTTCGATAATAAGCTTAGTAATTTCTGCTACGGTTGCAATTATTCACGGAATAATGTTTAAAAATATTATAGGTGCATTTTCAGCCTTTGCAATGGTTGCTTGCCTTAGTGTGCCGGCTTCTTGCTTGTTAGCTGTTAATATTCCTATGAAAAAGCTGTGCAGAAAAGCCCTTAATAACGATGCTATGATTGCCGGCTACACTGCTGTTACTCAATTTGTAGATACCTCTGCAATTATGGTAGACAGCAAAGAGCTTTATCCTTCTTCCTGTGTAGAGCTTGTAAGCTTAAAACCATATATTACCTCTAATCTTGAAAATTATATGCTTAATGCGGCAGCTGTGTTAAAGGTGGCAAATACATCTTTAACCTATGTGTTTGCAGATGTTATCGAGAAAAAGGGTGATAGCTTACCTTATGTTGATAGCGTTAAGTTTGAAGAAAACAAGGGTATAGTTGGCTGGATTGGCGGTGAGCGTGTTCTAATAGGCAGACGTGCTCTTATGGAGAAATACGGTGTAGAGCTTCCTCCAATTGATGACGAAACAGCTTTTATAGAAGAACGAAGAAATATTACCTACCTTGCCAGTGCTGGACAGCTTGTGGCTATGATAGTTACAGCCTATAATTCCGACGAAAAAACAAAGGCAGAAATTAAAAAGCTGGAAAACGAGGGCGTATCTGTACTTGTGCGTACAGCCGACCCAAATCTTACAGTAGAATCTATAGCCAGCGATTATGGCTTACATATTCGTTCAGTAAAAATATTGCCTAACTCTTTGGGTAATATCTGCAAAGAGGCTATTTCCGAAAAAAGCAGACGAGCAAGATGTTATATTGGTACTCGTGGTAAGCTTTCATCTCTTGCCAATGCAATAACAGGCTGTATAAGAATAAAAAGCTGTATTACAGTTGCTGTTATTATTCAGGTTATAGGCATAGTTTTAGGTATGCTGTTTACCTCGGCGGTTGCTTTAACATCTGGAGAACAGGGCATTAATGCTTTTGAACTATTAGGATTTATGGCCTTTTGGGTAATAGCTACAATAGGCTCAACTTATATTAGAAAACCTTAATGATAATAAAAGGAGATATTAATTATGAAGATAGCACCATCACTATTATCTTGCGATTTTGCAAAAATGGGTGAAGAGATTATAAGAATGGATAAAGCCGGAGCAGACTATATGCATCTTGATGTTATGGACGGTGCTTTTGTACCAAACATAACCTTTGGTGCTCCTGTAATTAAGGCGGTAAAGGGGCTTACACAGGTTCCATTTGATGTTCATTTAATGATAGATAATCCTTATGATTATATAGACGATTTTGTAAACGCAGGTGCAGACATTATTACTTTTCACGTAGAATCAAAGTCAGATATATCTGCTACTATTGATAAAATTAATGCTACAGGTGTAAAAAGCGGATTAGTTATTAAACCTAATACCCCTGCAAGTGCGGTATTCCCTTATTTAAAGGATATTTATATGGTTCTTATTATGACAGTAGAGCCTGGCTTTGGCGGTCAATCATTTATGGCTGATATGCTTCCTAAGGTAGCAGAAATCAAAGCAGAGGCAGAAAAACAGGGTGTGGATATTCTTATTGAGACTGACGGTGGCATTAATGAAAAAACTATCCAACAATGTGCAAAGGCAGGCATTGATGTTTGCGTATCAGGCACAGGCGTATTTAAGGCAGATGACCCTAAAAAGGCTATAGAAAATCTAAAGGCTTTAAGCGATAATATTTAATACTTTATAGGCGGTGTTACAAAACACTGCCTATTTTTTTTATGGTGTCTTTGTTGCAGATGATTTTACCGTTGGTTGTTATATGTTTTATTGAATCTCGGCTGTTTGTATAACTTTTGCTATATTCGCTAAGAATAATTGTAACAGCCTTGCTTATTTTTTCTTTGGTATATAACAGCAGATAATATTTATGCTTATACAGTATTAAAGTAGCGTAATATTCCTCGCTTTTATTTATATACAGCTGTTTAACCGCCATAAGCATATCCTCACAGCAGTCAAACAAGAACATACACTTGTATGGTTTGTGGATAACCTTATATTTTTGTGCGATGTAATGATTACTTAAAGTTATTAATATAAAGCAACCGCCGTCATAAGGCATAGTTTCTACATAAGCAGAGGCGGTGTCATCTATGGCTATTCCTATTTTCTTTTGTGCAATACGGATAAGGCTTTTTAAAATGTTTTTATTTACAGGTGAGTATATTGCGTTAAGAGATGGCTTTAAGGATAAAATTTGCATATCCTTGGTGCATAAGTCAATTAAAACTCGCTTATTATCCAGCTGTTCAATATTCATTTAATATACCGTCCTTTCTGCGTTGGGATTATAGGTGTATAGTATATAATATTATTTGTGCGTATTATGGGTAATTGTAATTTTAAATTTATAAAAAATTTAATAAACCCAGCAAATATATATTGATAAACAGTGCTTAAAAATGTTGAAAACTTGTTAAAAACCTTTAAAAAGTAAATTTCTTGTAATATTTTTAGTCATTTTGCTAGTTGTTTTTATGTGGAAAACTTTTTTAGCTAAATCTATTGACAATAATGTGCAATAATGCACACACCTCTAAAAATCCCATAATTATGAGAAATATTAATAAAAAAATAAATAAAATTTTTTTGAGAAATTTTTATTTAGGGGTTGACAAGCGGAAATTACAAATAGTAATAATCTTGTAATAATTTGTAATATTTTAGTTTTAAAACAATTTATGTTGAAAACTTAAAAAGTTATCAACATAAAAAATCGGTGTTTAACTAGTGTTTCGCAGATTGTTTTTATCATTTTACACATAGTTTTCAACAGGTTTGAGGAAAAAGTAATATTTACCAAGTGTATAATTAGGGTAAAAGTCTAAAATGTTGAAAACTTATTAACATTTCTCAACAGGTTTTCAACAATGCCAAAATATTACTTAATTTGAATAAGTGGTTGACATTTAGTTAATTATATAATTGAAATTGTTTTTACAAATCTTCATTACATTATCGTATGCCATTATATTATTAAGGAGTTGTTTTATTGTGATAAAAGGAATTAATCGCACTGTTATTGAAGTTACCGATACAGGAAATTTGTACTATGAAAGAGCACTTTTGGTTCTAAGACCAGAATATGCTAATGTGCAAAGAACTCTACTGGAAAAAGAGGCTAAAAAAATGCTGACAGCAATGTCGGCACCACCTAAAATTAAGAAAACCCACGCATTTATGTATTGGTTTAGCAGACTTGGATTATCAGCAATAGCAGGTGCTTTTTTAACCTATGTTTTAGTGGGAATAATGTAAAATTATTGGGTAATATAATTTATTGTTGCCTCATACAATTTATTATAATGATTATGAGGTGGCAATGTGAGCAACAAAAAATTTATAAAACTGGAGATAGCAGGGGTATTCTTTATATTTGTATGTGCCAGTCTGCTCCATTTTGTCTATGGCTGGACCAATAAAAGCTTAGTGGGTGTGCTGTTTGGCTCGGTTAACGAAAGCGTGTGGGAGCACCTAAAAATTTTTGCACTGCCTTATGTGGTGTGGTCGGTTATAGAGCTTGCCTTTTCAATATCCTATTTTAAACAGTTTATTGTGGTAAAAACCTTTGGGCTATATATTTTATGTGCCTTAATAACCGTATTTTTTTATGTGTATACCTCTATAATAGGTAAGCCTATATTGTGGTTAGATATTTTAAGTGCCTTTCTGTGGTTGTGTGTAGTGCACTTTTTTACCTATAAGGTTACTACAGGCAGTATAGATTTAAGATGGCTTTTTCCTTTTGCATTAGGGCTATTATTTTTGTTTGCAATGATGTATTTTTGCTTTACCGCAGCTCCTCCCCAAATACCATTGTTTAAAGACCCTATAACAGGTATGTATGGAATAATCCCCGAAAATATAGACGTAGGTGCTTTTATTATGAGTAGGGTGTAAATGATAAAATTAATAATATATGTAAAAACGATATGAGGAAAATTCTTCATATCGTTTTTTATTGGTTCTATTTTGTTCTGCTTGAAGTTTTTCTGTCGCTATGATACAATAATAGACAATGGAATTTTTGTTTAAGGGGTTGTCTAAAAGTGGATTTACAAAAACAAAAATCAATAGAGATTGTTGTAGATACTGCTATTGCATCATTCGCAGAAGGTTTAATTAGCCGATATACAGCTGAAGTTGATGATGTAAATGGAGTTATTAATATGAAGAAGAATAACTGTTTTATAGCAGAACTTGGCGAAGAATTTATGTTTTATTCTGCCTTTGTAAGGTCTTTTGATTCATCATTTGGTAATGTGTTAGAAAAAATGGGCAATAATATAGCAAAACTTTCCTATGAAGTGAAAAATAATATTGATTCCTTTATTCTGCCTGACCAAGTCAGCAGAATATCATCAATTCTTGATAGTTATGTAGACCATGTTGCTACACCTGATGTAAACCACTATTCAACATACTCATCTATTTACCCAAAAGATGTAACAAGCTATAAAAGAACACATGTTACTGATAATTATTTTTATTGCAAAGAAAAGAATGAGCATTATTTAATAGAATTAAAAGCTTCAGGAGATTTAGATAATAAAAAAGCAAGAGCTGAGAAAACAGCTCTTTTGGAAGAATACTTTTTATTAAAAAATCAATTAAAAGATGATGATACTGCGAAAGTAAAAATATTTTTTGGAACTGCGTATAATAAGTATGGTGAGGGGAAATTTTGGAAACAAGAACGAGTTAAGCAATTCTTTTCAGAAGATGAATTGCTTATAGGTACTGATTACTGGAATTTTGTCTGCAACGATAATGATGGTTTTAAAATAATATTTGAGCAATACCAAAAATCCGCTGACAAAATAAGAAATGCTTTAACCACTATAAAAGGAATGTACTTCAAATGATAGATATAAAC
>JAXJTR010000192.1:0-11935 GCA_036309465.1 Acutalibacteraceae bacterium | reverse complement strand
AATGTAATTACAACTATCGATAATCCTGTTGAGGTTGTTGACCCTACTAATATAAAGGCTGTTGTAAACGCACAGGGAGATGCTATGTGGGCTTCCAGAAGTCCTATTCCTTATCCAAAGGGAAATATGCAGTTCCAGTATAAAAAAATTGTAGGTATTGCCGCTTTCTCTAAAAAGGCACTTCAATTTTATGTAGATACTCCAAGAAGTCAGGTTGAATGCACTGAGGAATTAGATTTATATCGTTTCTTAGAAAATGGTAAAAAGGTTAAGCTAAAGGAAATTGAATGTCATACACTATCAGTTGACACACCTAAGGATTTGGAAAAGGTAAGAGAAGTTATGGCTGCAAAACTTAACAGCTAATTTTCGAAAAATAGAGGTATATTATGAATCACGCTATGTTACTTGATTGCACACTAAGAGATGGTGCATATTTAATTGATAAAAAATTTGGAGATACCACCATTCACGGTATAGTAAAAGGCTTGCAAAAAACAGGAATTGACATAATTGAAATTGGTTTTTTACAAGATGATGATTTTGGCGAGGGCAAAACAGTTTTCAAGAACAGTTTAGATGCAGAAAAATTTGTTCCAACAAATAAAGGAAATAGTTTATTTGCTGTACTTGCAGATTTTAGCAGATATTCTATTGAAAATCTTGATGACTATAACGGAAAGTCTTTTGATGCTGTAAGAGCTTGCTTCTTCAAAAGTGAAAGATATGACGTTTTAGAGTTTTGTAAACAGGTTAAGGCAAAAGGATATAAGCTATTTGTTCAGCCTGTTGATATTTTAGGCTATACTGATACCGAAATAATAGAGTTTGTTAACCTTGTAAACGCAATTGAACCTTACTGTTTTTCTATTGTTGATACATTTGGTTCTATGTATGTTGACGATTTACAAAGAGTATTCAGTCTTATTGACCACAACTTGGTATCTTCTAGTAAAATGGGCTTCCATTCTCATAACAATATGCAAATGTCCAGTGCATTATCACAGGAGTTTTTGCGTATGACTTTTGGCAAGCGTCAGGTTGTTGTAGATACTACACTGTCTGGTATGGGACGTGGTGCAGGTAATACACCTACAGAGCTTGTTGCTCAATATATGGTTTCTAAATTAGGTTATAGCTACGATATAGATGCACTTCTTGATATTATTGACGAATATATGGATAATATAAGATCAAGATGTAGTTGGGGATATGACACACATTATTTTATCGCAGGTGCATATAGTGCCCATGTAAATAATATTGCATATCTTAAAAAGAAAAATAGCATTAGATATAAAGATATAAGATATATTCTTAATAAAATCGGTGCTGTACCAAGAAAACGATATGATTATGACTTGCTTGAAAATACATATATTGATTATCTTAATTCTGATATAGATGATTCAGAGGCTATTGATAAATTGAAAACAGATTTAAGTGGTAAAAATATTGTTTTAATAGCACCTGGTGCAACAGCAAAAGCCTATGCTAATAGTATAAATAAATATATAAGTGATAATGATGCAATAGCTATCACTGTAAATTTTATGTATGACGATGTTAAATCTGACTATATGTATTTCAGTAATGTAAAAAGATATGAATATTGGAAGAATGACGAAAAATTCTCTGATATGGCAAAGATTATAACTTCAAATGTTACAGCTACTCCACAAAGCAATGAAATTGTTGTTTCCTTTACAAACTTGGTAAAATGCGGTTGGGAACATATGGATAATTCTGCAATATTGTTATTAAGATTACTTGATACACTAGGTGTTAAGTCGATTGCTATTGCAGGATTAGACGGTTATGATTATAAAGTAAATGATACTAATTATGTAAGCCAAGAAATGGAGCTTTCAAATGTATCTGTTGAATCTTTATTACTTAATGAAGAAATAAAAGAAATGCTAAAAGACTTTTTCGACACAAAAACAGGTAATGAAGATATTTTATTTATCACACCTTCAAGATTTGAAAATGTAAAGGGTGATAGATAATGATAATTAATTTAGATAAATTTGAAAAATTGAGAAAAGACATTAAGTTTGTTATATTTGATGTTGACGGAACATTAACTGACGGAAAAATCTATATGGGCAAAGATGGCGAGCTTTTCAAAGCGTTTGATATTAAAGACGGTTGTGCTATTCACGATATTATGCCTAAACATAATATTGTGCCAATTATTATGACTGCACGAAGCTCACAAATTGTAATTAACAGATGTAAAGAGTTAGGGATAACTGAATATTATCAAGGTGTGAGAAACAAGCTTGATAAACTAAAGGAAATTGCCCAAACAAATGGAATGTCAGATTGTAATGGTGTTTACAATCAAATCGCTTATGTAGGCGATGATATTATTGACTTAGAATGTATGAAGCACTGTGGTCTTGTTGCCTGTCCTGCAGATGCTGTAAAGCAGGTAAAGGAAATTAGTGATTTTATTTCAGAGCACAACGGCGGTAATGGTGCTGTCAGAGAATTTATAGAAGCACTGGTTAAATGATGTTTCATTACAACCAACTGGTTTTATAAATCAGTTGGTTGTTTTTTATTTTATAAATCTAAACAAAACATATAGTACTAATTTATGAGGTGAAATAATGGCTAAATCCCAGTTAAAAATTGGTGCAATAATGTCATATATAAATATGGCTGTAGGTACTTTAATACCTATGTTTTATACACCTATAATGCTTGATATGCTTGGTCAAAGTGACTACGGGCTTTTTAGGTTGGCAGGTACAGTAACATCTTATCTATCACTGCTTTCTTTTGGTATAGGTTCTGCTGTTGTTAGATATTTGATAATGTATCGTGAGAAATACGATTCAGACGGCGAAGCAAAAATGTTTGGATTGTTTAATATTATTTTCGGTGTTATCTCTGTTGTTGTGTTAATTGTGGGATTAATACTTGGATTTAATATTAATTTATTTTATGGTGATTCTCTTCAGCTAGAGGAATTAAATCAACTTAGGTTGATGGTTATATTATTAGCAATTAATACAGCTGTGGGTGTTACATCTACAGTTTATACTTCTTGTGTAATTTGTCACGAAAGATTTTTATTTTTACAATTAATAAATATTCTTACTACTGTAGCTACACCAATAATTAATCTTGTTGCCTTGTTTATGGACTTTAAATCTGTAGGTTTAGTTATTTCAACTCTACTGTTAACTATTTTAACAAGAATTATTTATACCATTTATGTTAGGTGTTCTATAAAAATTAAACCTAAATATAAAGATATGCCAACTAACCTAATAAAAGAACTAATTGTATTTTCATTTTGGGTTTTTATAAGTAATATTGTAAATCAACTCTACGCTGCAACAGATACTATGATAATAGGTGCTGTGCCTGCGTTAGCTACAATAGGTGTTGCTATTTATAATGTTGGTTCAACTTTTAATAGTATGATGTTAAGTTTTGCTACAGGAGTATCAAATGTTATTACTCCTAGAATTAATACAATGGTTTTTTCAGGTAGCAACACAACTGAATTAACTGATATCTTAATTAAAGTAGGAAGATTGCAAACTTATATTGTTACAATTATTTCTAGTGGTTTTATTGCTTTTGGAAAACAGTTTATTAATTTGTGGGCTGGTCCTGAATATATGGAGGCTTATTATGTTGCTTTATTTACTATGATTCCTTCCTGTATTCCTTTAATGCAAGCAGTCGCTCTTAATATTGTTATTGCACAGAATAAGCATAAATTTAGAGCTATTGTATACCTATGTATTGCTGTTGTTAATGTTTTAGGTACTATTTTAGTTATTAGCAATTATGGTATTGTCGGTGCAGCTGTCGTTTCGGGTATTGCATTTATAATAGGTCAGGGATTTATAATGAACTGGTATTATTGGAAAAAAATTAAATTAGATATACCAAAATTTTGGCTTAGCGTTTTAAAAATAATTTTACTTGGTGTTGTTTTATGTGCTATTACACTTTTGATAATAAAGAATATTGTTATTGATAGCTGGGGTATTATGCTTGTATGTATAATTGTATATACACTAATTTTTTGCGTACTTCAATGGTGTTTTGCAATGAACGACTATGAAAAAAGCTTGTTTGTATCACCACTTAAAAAGATATATAGAAAAATAAAAAAGACAGCTTAATAAATTATATTTTCTTGCATATAAATATATAAAACTTTATAAGGAGCTTATATATGATATGTAAGGTATTAGATTTACGACATAAAGAAGTTATAAATTCCAAGGACGGTTGCAGATTAGGATTTGTTGATGATGTAGAAATCGACACCCAAAATGCAACTGTCCTTTCTTTAATTATATATGGTAGATTAAGATGTTTTGGTTTACTTGGTAGAGATGAAGATGTAACAATAAACTGGGAATATATTAAGCTTATAGGTGAAGATACAATTTTAGTTAGCTATACTGCTCCTGCCAGAAAAAAGAAAGGATTAAAAAATATATTCTTTAAATAAATTTTTATTTTATAAGAATAACTTATTCTTATATTTTACTCTAAAATGATGTTTTTGTAGTATATTTGATTGCTATTTCTATTTTTTTAATAATTTCAATTACAAATTAATCTATTTAAGCAAATTATTTATCCGAAAAACAACTATATTGTTTTTATTCGCTTGTATTCATTTTATATTTAGGTTATAATATCTATAGATACCCTATAAAGGATTGAAATAAATGAAAAAGATTTTTAAAAGTTTTTATGTTTGCTTACTAACTGTATTATTAATAAGTATTTCTGCATTATCTGTAAATGCAGAAAGTGTTTATGCAAATATAGAAAGTATATCTACTATGGTTGAAATTCCTGAAGAATTTGTGGTAGATACTGCAAACGTTACACCAAATAATACTATTACATATTCTGCTAATGCAACTACTGCTTCCGGAAAGTCGTTGTTAGTAACTTCCGAAAAGACAGATAGTTCTAAGGAGATTTTTAATTTTAAATATCTGTCTGTGCAGGATATAAATAATGAAGTAGAAAATATAAAAAATAGTAACACTACACTATGCAATAAAAATTTCGCTAATGTTTCTGTTGCTTCTTTTAAAGAAAAAGATAACTACATTGTGTTTATACTTTACAGTAGTGATATTTTAAACAATACCAATATAAGCTACGCAACAGCCTATACTGTAATTAATGGAGAATTGTTAACTGTAAAATATGTTTCTAATAATTCTAAGCTAACCTTAGATGAAAAGGCAGTATTTAACAGTATTGTTGACAGTATTAATGTATCACAAATATATGTTAAACCTCAAAAGATTAATTTTAGCAGTGTTTTTGGTTCTTTATTTACAGTAATAATTTTTGTTATTGCAATTATTTCTTTAAGTGTAGCTTTTTATTACAATTCCAGTAATAGAAAAATATATCGCAAAGAAAGCAGAAGACTTGCTGATAAATATTACAATGAGCTTAAAAATGAAGGTCTTATGGAAGAAAATCAACAAGCTTTTGAAAAAGAAACAACTCCATCGGATTTAGAAGAGAATGACAAAGTAGAAAATAAAAGTAGTGATAATCTAACCAATGCTATTAACGGATTTGTTAAGCCAAGCTTAATAGATGATGAGTGGGAGGATATTGACCTTGAGAAAATGTTCTCTACTTCAAATAATAGCTTATATGAAGATAATCAACCAGCAACAAGAGATGTTGAAGAATACGACGAAGTAGATGTTTTACTTCTTGATAAAGAAGAAGAGTTTATCTATGATAATGCTGTTAATGAATCTATAGAGAATAGAGATAACAGCAATTTTGTAAGCAAGGCTGAATCTGCAAAGCGTTTTGCAAAAATGTATATAGGCAATAATTCTACAGTAAGTAAGGAAAACACTGATATTAACAGTAACTTAGAATCTTCACAAACAACAGATGAAATTAGTTCTAACGATAATGATAATATAGACCCTGAGGTTTTACGCAGAGTTGAAGAAAGACAAAGACAGCGTAGAATGAAAAATAGAAAAATTGGCAGAACTACATCTGGTAAGAAAAAAAGTAATAAAAAAACAACTGTTAAAAAAAAATCCGTTAGCAAACGTCGAAAAGGTAAAAATAACAACGAGATTGACCCCTTTGCAGATTTTCAGCTTGACGGATATTGGGACAAATATAGATAGGGAGCGATTATAAAATGTCATTATTAATAAAAAATGCACGATTAATAGACCCTGTAAATAATATAGACAGTGTATCAGATATATTTATTGAAAATGGGTTTGTATCTGAAATAGGTACTATTGATAAGCTGGCAGATAAAATTATAGATGCTAAAGGTATGGTTGTTGCCCCTGGTTTAGTTGATATGCATGTACATTTGCGTGACCCTGGCTTTACTCATAAAGAAGACATAATAACAGGCTGTAATGCCGCTGTGGCAGGTGGTGTAACCAGTGTGCTTGCAATGCCTAATACACAACCTGTTACTGATAATGTTGAAGTTGTAAAATATATACTTGATAAGGCAAAATTCGCTAAGGCAAAGGTATATGTTGCTGCTGCTATAACTAAGGGATTAGAAAGCCAAGAGCCTACAGATATTAAAGAATTAGCAAATGCTGGTGTTATCGCATTGTCTGATGATGGTAGACCTGTTGAAAATACTCAGCTAATGGCAAATGCTATGATACAGGCACCTCAAAATGGTATGTGTGTAGTAGCTCATTGTGAGGACTTATACTTAGCTAAAGGCGGTAAAATAAACGAGGGAACAATAAGCAAAACTTTAGGCGTAAAAGGCATACCGGCGGCGGCTGAGGATACAGGTACAGCTAGAGAAATTGCTCTTGCGGCGGCATATAATGTGCCTATTCATATATGTCATGTAAGCACAAAAACCTCTGTAGCTCTTATTCGTGATGCAAAACGTCGTGGTGTTAAAGTAACTGCCGAAACTGCACCTCATTATTTTTCATTAACAGATAATGCACTACTTGCAAGAGATGCAGATTTTAGAATGAATCCACCATTAAGATGCGAAGAAGATATGAATGCTATTATAGAGGGATTGTGTGATGGTACATTAGACGCTATTGCAACTGACCACGCACCTCATTCTATTGAAGAAAAAGCAGATTTTGAGGGAGCTCCTAATGGCTCAATAGGTATGGAAACATCATTATCAGTTGGTATTACCTATCTTGTTGATAAAAACATTCTTACATTACCTCAACTAATTGAGAAAATGTCTTCTAATCCTGCAAAAATACTTAATATTAACGCAGGTAATTTATCAGTTGGTAGTAATGCAGACATTGTTATCTTTAATCCTAATGAGGAGTATACTGTAGACACTGAAAAACTACATGGTAAATCTAAAAATACTCCATTTAAGGGTATGAAGCTAAAAGGAAAAGTTAAATACACCATTGTTAATGGCGAAATTGTATATAGTGACCAATAAGGAGGAAATATAAATGGCTCTAGACAAATTAATTGAAAAAATTGTAGAAAAACAAAACCCTACTGTTGCAGGCTTAGACCCTAAGCTAGCTTTTATTCCTGACTTTATTAAGGAAGAAGCCTATGCAAAATACGGTAAAACTCTTGAGGGTGCTGCTGAGGCATTACTTGTGTATAACAAGGCATTAATTGATGCTTTGTATGATATTGTACCTGCTGTTAAGCCACAGGCAGCTTACTATGAAATGTATGGCTGGCAGGGAGTAAAAGCTTTAGTTGAAACTATTGCTTATGCAAAATCAAAGGGAATGTATGTTATTACAGACGGTAAGAGAAATGACATTGGTACAACAATGGAAGCTTATGCAAATGCTCACTTAGGTGTTACAGATATAGAGGGAGAAACTGTTTCTGCTTTTGGTGCTGATGCATTAACTGTAAACGGATATCTAGGTTCAGACGGAATTATGCCGGTAATAAATGTTTCAAAAATAATGGATACAGGTATGTTTGTTCTTGCAAAAACTTCAAATCCTAGTTCAGGTGAGCTACAGAATTTAGAGCTTGAAACTAACGAAAGCATTTATCTTCACATGGGTAACCTTTGCGAAAAGTGGGGAGAAGAGCTTATGGGTAACTATGGTTATTCAGGTGTTGGTGCTGTTGTAGGTGCTACATATCCACAACAATTAACAGAGCTTCGTAAAGCTTTACCTCATACATTTTTCCTAGTACCTGGATATGGTGCTCAAGGTGGTACTGCCGAGGATATCGCAGGTGCATTTGATAGTAACGGTCTTGGTGCTATTGTAAACTCTTCAAGAGGTATAATGTGTGCTTGGCAAAAAGAAGAAGATTGCAAGCCTGAGGATTTTGCACAGGCAGCAAGAAGAGAAGCACTTAAAATGAAAAAGCTTTTAACTGATGTTACAGGTGAAATAAAGCTACCATAATATTTTAAAGTGAATACTATAATAATCAGCCACAGCTTATGTTGTGGCTGTATATATTTATGTAAAGGTTGTGAAGCAAGTGTATAAAATATCAGTTCCTATAAAGATAGAAAAAATAATAGATATGCTACATAATTCAGGCTACAAGGCTTATGCAGTTGGCGGATGTGTGCGAGATTCTATACTGGGTACTAAGCCAAATGATTGGGATATTTGTACAAATGCTTTACCACAACAAGTAATGCAGGTATTAAACCAATATAAAATAGTGGAAACAGGTATAAAACACGGAACCGTTACAGTGATTGATAATACAGACTCTTATGAGATTACTACATTTCGTTCCGAAACAACATATTCTGATAATAGACACCCTGATAATGTAATTTTTGAGAATAATGTAGATAATGATTTATCACGCAGAGATTTTACAATAAATGCAATAGCATATAATAAATACAGGGGTATAATCGACTTGTTTAATGGTATTGAGGACATTAATAACAAGGTTATAAGAACTGTTGGCAATCCTGACATTCGTTTTAAAGAGGACGCTTTAAGAATATTGCGAGCATTGCGTTTTTCTGCGGTATTAGGTTTTACAATCAGTACCGAAACTAAAAAGAGTATTCATAAAAATAAAGAGCTTTTAAAAAATATAGCCTTTGAACGTATTTGGAATGAATTTAAAAAGCTATTGTGTGGCAAAAATGCTGTTAATATTTTAAGAGAATTTTATGATGTTATTGGTGTATTTATTCCTGAAATAATGCCAATGGTAGGTTTTAATCAAAATAACCCATATCATTGCTACGATGTTTTTGAACATACACTACACGCATTAGAATTTCCTAACGATGATATAATTATAAAAATGTCGGTATTGTTGCACGATATCGGTAAGCCATCTACTTATTCATTAGATGAAAATAATATAGGTCATTTTTATTGTCACGCAAATGAAAGCTATAAAATTGCTGAAAATATTTTAACCAGATTAAGGGTAGATAATAATTTAAAAAACAGCGTATTAACTCTTGTTAAATATCACGACATACAGATTACACCAAAGGAAAAGTCTGTATTGAAAACTATAAGAAAATTAGGTAGTGAAGAACTATTTGAAAAGCTTCTTATTATTAAAAGCTGTGATGCCTACGGACAAGCAAAACACATAATAAATGACCGTATAGAAAATATAAGAAATATAAGGGAGATATATTTAAAATCAAAAACTAATGATAATTATATACTCTCTGTAAAAAAGTTAAAAATAACAGGATATGACATACTACAGCTTAAAATTCCTGAAGGGAAAATAGTTGGAATTATATTAAACAAACTTCTGGAAATGGTCATTAATAGGCAAGTTTCTAATAATAAATCAGATTTGTTAGAGATGACAAAATTAATATACGCAGATTTACAAAAGTAAAATTATGCAATAATTTGTAACAATGTAAAAATAGCGATTGTGCATATTTAATAATAATGAATTTATTTAGAATGAAATATTGTAGAATGTGTTACAAAAAATCCGCTAATAAATTTGTTGCAATGTGCACAAAAAACGATTATTGTTATTAGTTGTTATTGTGTTAAACTAACTAATAAAATGCCGAAATCTCCATAAAATCGTACTTTTGTACAAGTTACAAATGGTAACGAAAAACTTTACAAATTTGTAACCTTAATGTAAAATAACCATTGTAAATTAAACAAATGGTTATCTAAGGAGTGAACTTAAGTCTTTAAGACTTATTACTATTATGAGGATTTCTAAAAAGATTATTTCATCAGCGTTAATAATTGTAATTACTGTTTTACTAATAACTGTTGGTATGAGCAGTATGGCATTTGCAGTTGAGGAGAATACAAACACTTTTGTTGCTAATATTGCTACTGAATTACCTGAGGATAGTATAACAGCTACTGCACCAACCGGTACAATTAGCTTATCAAAAAGTAGTATTACTTTAGGTGTAAACGAATCTTATACTTTAAGTGCCACAATAAAAGATACTAATAACAGCAACAAAACAGTTACTTGGACAACAACTAATAACTCTATAGTAACAGTTATCAATGGTAAGCTTACAGCTAAAAAAGTTGGTACAGCTACAATTAACGCAGTACTTGAAAATGGTAGCATTGCAAAATGTGTAGTAACTGTAAAGAAAGCACCTACATCTGTTAATTTGAATAAAACATCAATTACATTAGGTGTTGGCGAAAATTTTGACCTTAACTCATCATTACCAAGTGGTTGTGTGGCTTATAGTATTAAATATAGTTCTGATAACACCAAAATTGCTACTGTTAAATCAGCAGGTGGCTTGGTAACCGCAAAGGCTATAGGTACTGCTAAAATCACTGCAACTACTTATAATGGTAAGACAGTAACTTGTAATGTAACTGTAAAAAAAGCACCTACATCAATTAATTTAAACAAGACATCAATTACATTAGGTGTTGGTGAGAAGTTTGACCTTAACTCATCATTACCAAGTGGCTGTGGTGCTTACAGCATTAAATACACTGCTAACAATAGTGTTGCAGATGTTAAAGCATCTGGTGGTATTATTACTGCTAACAAGGTTGGTACTTCTAAAATTACTGCAACAACATATAATGGTAAAAAAATTGATTGTACAGTAACTGTAAAAAGTGCACCTAAGTCAATCTCACTAAATAAAACTAATTTATCTGTACAAAAGGGTAAAACATACGACCTTAATTCTAAGGTGTCAAGTAATTCTGCATCTTATAGTGTTAAGTACACATCAAGTAATCCTAAGGTGGCAACTGTAAAGGCGTCAGGCGGTATTGTTACAGGTTCAGAAACTGGCACTGCTACTATTACAGCAACTACTTTTAATGGTAAAAAGGCTACCTGTAAGGTTACTGTTACAAAGGCTAAGAATTATTCAGAAGATGATTTATTCTGCTTAGCGGCTGTTATTTGGCAAGAGGCAGGCTCTACATACTGTAGTGATACAATGCAGTATTATGTTGGAAATGTTGTTTTAAACCGTGTTGCTTCACCTGAATTTCCTAACACAGTTCGTGGAGTAATTACAAGTAGAGGTCAGTATGGTACAATGTATTGGAATGGTGTTTCAATTCCAACAGCTAAAGACCCTATAACCCAGTGGGCTATAGAAAGATGTTATGACAAAGCTAAGAAGCTACTTGAGGGATATAGACCATTACCGAATAATGTTGTATATCAAGCTGGCTTTGTGCAAGGCTCAGGAGTATATTCTTGTGTAGACGGTATGTATTTCTGCTATAGATAAAAACATAATAAATTATATATGTAATCTCTATCGAAAATGAAACAAATTCGATAGAGATTTTATTTTTCTATTTTTCATTATAAAGCCCTTCATAAAATCGCTACTATGTGTATTTTTGAAGATTAAGGGAATATATAGTAAATAAAAAATATTTCCAAGGTAATAAATATATGATTATTTTTTATACTAAATACAAGGGGCTGATGTTTTGAAAAAAATAATAACTATATT